>NZ_JADEWV010000201.1 GCF_015207455.1 Microcoleus sp. LEGE 07076 | reverse complement strand
GTCCAGAAAAAACGGGCTCTCCCGCCCATCCCACAATAACAATAAAAATTGTAAGTTATTTAATTATCATTCCATAATCAATGACTGTTGGGTTTCGTTCCAAGGGCCCAACCTACACTATCGGCTGTGTAGTAGGTTTCAATCGCCGATCGATCTTAAAAAATTGAGATAAATTATAAGTTATAGCTCAGATCCATTTTTATTCTTTTAACAGGCTGTAAATCGCACCTTATGCTCTGGAATTTCTTAAATAACCTGCTATTCATCGGGAACTATATTCCTCACGGCCACTGTTACCTGTGGCAGCGAGAGCTAGTGGGACTCCACATAGTCTCAGACTCTATAATTGCCCTGGCTTACTATTCAATACCCCTATCGCTCATTTATGTTGTCTTTAAACGAAAAGATTTGCCCTTTCGCAACATTTTCTGGCTGTTTGGAGCCTTTATTCTCTCCTGCGGCACTACTCATATAATGGAAGTTTGGACGCTTTGGCATCCTGTTTATTGGCTTTCTGGGAGCTTGAAACTGATAACCGCAGTCATTTCTGCTTACACAGCTTTCGCATTAATTCCGTTAATTCCTGAAGCATTAGTTTTCACGAGTCCCGCTCAATTAGGAATGATTAATCAAATACTGCAAACAGAAATCGCCGAACGTCGAGAAAGTGACGCTCGCTATCAAACTTTAACAGAAGCTTCGCCAGTTGGAATATTTTATGCTGACAATTCAAAAAACTGTTTGTATGTCAACGAACGCTGGTGTCAAATTGCTGGAATTACCTGCGATGAAGCTTTAGGCAAAGGGTGGTTGCGAGGCATTCATCCAGACGATCGCGACAGCGTTTTTGCTCAATGGTATAGCGTCGCGCAGTCGCAATTGCCGTTTAAATCTGAGTACCGTTTTCAACGTCTTGACGGCGGTCAGGTGAAGTGGGTTTTCGCTCAAGCTGTCGGTCAAATCGGAGAAAATGGGGAGGTTAAAAGTTATGTGTGTACCGTTACTGACATTACAGAACGCAAGCTGGTAGAAGAGGAAAATCGACTGCTCAATGAAACTCTGGAAACTCGAATTGCCGAGCGCACTGCTCAAATCGAAATTTCCAACCAACAATTGCAAAAAGAAGTAGCCTACAGACAAACAATTGCGATAAGTTTGTGGGAGTTGACACAACTACAAAATGCAATTCTTAACAGCGCTACCTACACAATTATTTCCACAGATACCAACGGTACTATTAAAACATTTAATCGCGCTTCCCAGAAACTTTTAGGATATTCCCCCGAAGAAGTGGTGGGAAAAGTCACGCCAGAAATCATTCACGATCCTCTGGAGGTCAGCAAGAGAGCCGAAGTTCTTTCTCAAAAATTAGGAGTAAAAATCCAGCCGGGAATGGAAGTTTTTTTTACTTTACCACGCCGGGGAATAGCTGATGAGAATGAATGGACTTACATTCGCAAAGATGGTTCGCGGTTTCCGGTGCAATTGTCGGTGACTGCCTTATTTGATACTGAAGGAAATATCACTGGTTTTTTGGGTATCGGTCAAGATATTAGCGATGCCGTGGCGGCAGCTACGCAACGCAAACAAGCTGAAAAAGAGCTGCGCGACCTCACCAATGCCCTGCAAAATGCGGTGGAAGGCATTTCGCGGCTCGACAGTGAAGGACGCTATGTGAAAATTAACCGAGCTTACGCTCATACCTGCGGTTACGAACCGGAAGAAATGCTCGGCATGGCATGGCCACTTACTGTACATCCTGATGATGTAGAGATGTTGACATTAGCTTATCAGGAAATGCTAATTTCTGGGAGAGTAGAAGTTGAAGCTAGAGGCATTCGGAAAAATGGCTCGTTTTTTTACAAGCAAATAACGATGGTAACAGCTTGCGACGAACAAGGGATATTTAACGGCCACCACTGTTTTATAAAAGATATCACCGAGCGCAAACTAACTGAAACAGCTTTGCAGGAAAGCGAATTTAAGTACAGGCAAATAGTTGAATTAGCAGAAGAAGGTATTTGGGTAGTTGACAGCAATGCTCGCACGACTTATGTCAACCACGCAATGGCGCGAATGCTCGGCTATAGTGAATTAGAAATGTTCGGGAAGCCGCTTTGGGAGTTCATGGACGAACCGGAAAAACAACAAGCTCTCGCTCTGAGCGAGGGGCGAAACCAAGGTATTGTTGAACAACACGAATTTAAATTCAAAACCAAGGACGGCAAAGGTATTTGGACTTATCTTTCTGCCAGTCCTGTATTGGACGAGCAGGGTAATATGCTGTCGTGTTGCGCTTTGGTTTATAACATTACAAGCCGCAAAGAGTCAGAGCAGCAAATGCTGCAACTTACAGAAGAGTTGAAGCGTTCTAACGAGGAATTAGAACAATTTGCTTATGCGGCTTCTCATGATTTGCAAGAACCTCTCCGAGCCGTTACCAGTTACGCTCAATTGCTGGCCCAGCGCTATCAAGGCAATTTGGATGCTAAAGCAAATAAATATATTAATTATATTGTTGACGGCTCCACCAGAATGCAACAATTGATTAATGATTTGTTGGCATATTCGCGCCTGGGAACCCGAGGTAAAGAATTTGAGCCAGCCGATGGCAACGCTGCTGTCAAGCAAAGTTTGTTTAATTTGCAAATTGCGATCGCCGAAACAAAGGCTGCCATTACCTGCGAGGCGATGCCAACCGTGATGGCAGATGAATTTCAACTGGTGCAGTTATTCCAAAATTTGGTCGCCAACGGCATCAAGTTTTGTCGCGAAGATATCCCGTTGATTCATATCGCTGCCTGCAGGCAAGATAGCGAATGGGTGTTCAGCGTCCGCGATAACGGCATTGGCATCGCTCCGCAGTATGCCGATCGCATTTTTATCATTTTTTGTCGCCTGCACGGAAGGCGCGAATATTCCGGTACTGGCATAGGTTTGGCGATGTGCAAGCGCATTGTGGAACGCCACGGCGGGCGCATCTGGGTGGAATCTCAGGAAGGAAAAGGAGCGACTTTTTTCTTTACTATTCCTATAATTAGTACCTGAAGGCTGAAAGTTAATTTTTTTTCCTGTAATCAAAAGGATACGTCGGTTATGAGCGATCGAAGCACTGTTAGACCAGTTGAGATTCTGTTGATTGAGGATTCTCCCAGCGATGCCGATTTGGCAATAGAAGCCCTAAGTGAGGGTAAAATATTAAATAACTTACATTTTGTGGAGGATGGAGTCGAAGCAATCAAGTTTTTACGCAAAAAAGCACCCTATCTGGGCGTACCCCGTCCCGATTTGATTTTGCTCGATTTAAATCTGCCGAAAAAAAGCGGCGTTGAAGTGCTAGAAGAAATTAAAAGTGACCCGAAGTTAAAATTAATTCCTGTCGTAATTCTCAGCACTTCAGCAGCTCCTGATGATATTGTCAAGTCCTACTCGCTCCACGCCAACTGTTACATAACCAAGCCTGTAGACTTCGTACAATTTACTAAAGTAGTCAGGTTAATTGAGGAATTTTGGCTCGCGGTCGTCCAACTCCCTATAACTTATTAATTGATTGAGGATCGAGGACAGCCGCGACCGCTCCTTGCCAGACCAAAATTTTTAAGTTAAGAATGGAAGAACCAGCCAAAAACTTGAATATTATATTTGAATACTACCAACGTTTAAATCAAAAAGGTGTAAGCTATGTGGATTAAGATTCTGTTAGTAGAAGACAATCCCGCTGATGCTGATTTGCTTGCAGAACTGTTAGAAGTATCTGCGGGAGTGCAGTGGGAACTGGTGTCTGTAGAGTTCCTGCACGAGGCGATCGCCCAACTGTCCAAACAATCCTTTGATATAGTTTTGCTCGACCTTTCTTTGCCCGACAGCCACGGTTTGGAAACCCTAACTAGCCTGCGAGAAGTGGCTCCGGATGTGGCGATGGTGGTAATGACAGGCTTGGACGATGAGGCGATCGCCCTCGAATCAGTCCGTTTGGGAGCTCAAGATTACATTGTTAAAGGTCAAATTACCACCCAATTATTAGTCCGGACGATCCGCTACGCGATCGAACGATCTCAAACATTTCAAATGCTGCGGGAAAGCGAGCGGCGTTTTCGGGCGATTTTTGACTCTTCGTTTCAGCTTACCAAGCTGCTGACTCCCGAAGGAATCGTACTGGAAGTGAACCAGACAGCCCTTGATTTTGCCGGAGTGCGATCGCAAAATATTATCGGCTACCCGATTTGGGAACAGTCGATTTGGCAGCAGTCACCAAATGGTAAAGAACAATTAAAAGAAGGCCTCGCCAAAGCTGCTGCGGGCGAGTTTTTTCGGGGCGAAATAGACTTTTTAGGCAAAAGTGGGCAAACGATCACAGTTGATTTCTCGCTGAAACCTGTTAAAAATGACACGGGACAAGTTTTGCTGCTGATTGCTGAAGCCCGGGATATTAGCGATCGCAAACGAGCCGAAGCGGAAATTCTCAAAGCCCTCGCACGAGAAAAAGAACTTTCAGAATTGCGAGCCAAATTTGTGACAATGGTTTCCCACGAGTTCCGCACCCCCTTGACAACCATCCAATTTTCGACGGGATTGCTGCAAGATTACAGTTCTCAGTGGACTGAAGATAAAAAATCTACTCATTTTGTGCGGATTCAATTAGCAATTAAACGCATGACAGAGTTATTAGAAGATATCCTCGTAATTGGCAAAATTGAAGCAAACACCTTGCAGTTTCAACCGGTTTCCTTAAACCTCGAAAAATTTTGCCGACAACTGGTGGAAGAGCAACAGCTCAACGACAGCAACCAACACCCGATCGCCTTTAAATATCAAGGCGACAACTGCGAGGCTCAAATGGATGAAAAACTGCTCCGGCAAATCTTGGGAAACGTCCTCTCAAATGCCATCAAATATTCCCCCGTCGGCAGTACAGTTTCCTTGCTGCTCAACTGTCAGAACAAAAAAGCAGTTTTCCAAGTTCAAGACAGGGGTATCGGGATTCCCCCAGCCGATTTAGAGCGGATATTAGAAACTTTTTACCGAGCTACGAATGTCGGCACTATTTCGGGAACCGGTCTCGGCTTAGCAATTGTCAAACGGGCTGTGGAACTTCACGGCGGTCAACTGGCGATCGACAGTGAAGAAGGAAAAGGCACAACTTTCACTATTACCTTGCCTTTGATTTTTCAGGACCCACAACAACTTAATTATCAACTATAACCATTTGCCGTTTACCCCTCTATTTTATCCCAAAATCAACAATATTGTCAACCATCTGAACGCAGATATTTCTCATAAATTATTAATTAAAAGGAGTAATTACCGTGGTAAAAATTTTGGTGATTGAAGACGAAGAATCGATCAGAGAAAATATTTTAGATTTACTGGAAGCCGAGAATTTTCAAGGGATTGGAGCCAGCAACGGCCAAATCGGCATCAAATTGGCGATCGCACAAATCCCGGATTTAATCTTGTGCGACATGATGATGCCGGAAATAGACGGTCAAGCCGTCCTCAAAGCCTTGCGCTCCGAACCACTAACTGCCACAATTCCGTTTATTTTCCTCACAGCCAAAGCCGATAAAAGTGACATTCGCACGGGCATGGAACTGGGAGCCGACGATTACATTACTAAACCTTGTACGCCACAAGAACTCCTAAAAGCAATTGCTATTCGACTTGAAAAATATCAAACAATTAGTACACATTCTCAACAAACTCTCAACGAATTGCGAACTAATATTAGTATGTCGCTCCCCCACGAATTGCGGACTCCTTTGAATGCCATTTTGGGTTTTTCGGAACTAATATTGTCAGAATATCAAATTTTTAAAGAATCCGAAATTTTAGAAATGATCGAGCAAATTAACACTTCCGGTCATCGGTTGTACAGGCTGATTCAGAACTTTTTGCTCTATGCAGAACTGGAAATAGCGGCCACAAATCCCGAACAGCTTCTTGAGATGCGTAGCAGTGAATTTAGCTGCGTCAAATCTTTGCTGGCTGAAAAAGCGCGACAGCAAGCAAAACAAGTAAATAGAACAGACGATTTACAATTAAATTTGCAAGATTCGTCGGTCGCTATTGATTCTATAAAACTTACAAAAATTGTCGAAGAACTGCTAGATAATGCCTTCAAATTTTCTTTAGAAGGAACCCCGGTTTTTTTAACCAGTTTTGTGAAAAATCAGACGTTTATTCTGTCTGTAAAAGACCGAGGTCGCGGCATGACTCCGGATCAGATTTCACAGCTAGAAGCTTACAGACAGTTCGATCGCCAACTTTACCAACAACCAGGTTTGGGATTGGGTCTGGTCATCGTTCAACGCCTTGCAGAATTGCACGGAGGAGAATTTAAAATAGAAAGTTTGCCACAGCCAGAAACCATAGTTTCCGTTTCCCTGCCCGTCTCAACCATTTAAAGTTTGAGATTTGGGGATGATTTATATCCTGTCCCCTGGAATGACTAAAATCAGATTCGTTTAGCATGAATCTGGGTGAGGAGAACCCATATAAAAACTGTTGCAAAATTTTTGAGAATTGGTATTATATAGAATATATCGCCCGTTTCACGCATCGCTGCATATAAATTTGAACTACCTTATCCTCATAGTTGATTTTTCTGCACTCCGAAAACAATTTTCTCGCTTCGGCAAACTTCTGATTATTGTACAATACCAAAGCTTCCTCAAAGATTGTTTTGGTCTCTAACTTTTTCTGTCGCAACTCCGGCGGATCTCCCGCGAATACTTCATAAATCGTTACCAATTCCGATTTACCTTTGACTGTGACGCGATCGATCAATCTAAAATCATAAATATCGTTCAACTGTACAAAAGTATTTTGAGTAATTAACATCGAAACTCCATACTCTTTCGTCAAGTTTTCCACGCGGGAGGCTAAATTTACCGCATCGCTAATCACCGTGCTGTCCATCCGACTTTGGCCGCCAACCGTCCCTAACATCAAAGAACCCGTATTAATCCCAATGCCAATTTGCAGCGGCGGGCGATCGGGTCGATGGCGACTAATATTATACTCGTTAAGCTGTTCGAGCATCGCAATTCCAGCTTTCACAGCATCGTCCGCACAGCCATTAAACAGCGCCATAATCGCATCGCCAATGTATTTATCAATAAAACCAAAATTTTCAGTAATTGCCGGTTCCATCCGCGATAAATAAGCATTAATAAATTTAAAATTTTCTTCGGGATTCATCGTTTCAGAAAGAGAAGTGAAATCGCGAATATCTGAAAACAGCACTGACATTTCTTTCTCCACCTGATCGCCTAATTTTACGTCCAGAATACTTTCATATCCCAGAAAGTGCAGAAATTGGTGCGGCACAAACCGCCCGTAAGCATCTGTTAAATTTTCTTCGGCTGCTAAAGCTTTTTCGAGATCGTTTGTGAATTGGCGGCGCTCGGTTTCTACCTGTTGACGCTCTGTGATATCTTGAAAAACGGCGATCGCGTAAACTATGTTTTTCCGTTCGTCGTAGATTGGAGTCGCCCAAACCTCGATCGGCACAATCCTCTCCGGGCGGTGAATTTCCGCATCGTCAACGTGCACCACTTCCCCCCGCAGCGCCCGCACAATCGGTTGAATCTCCTGCGGATACAGCTCATTGCTTCCAGCGCAGTAAGTTTGATAAACTTCCGACAAACTGCTAAGAACAACATCAGCAACCAAGCCTTTACCAAATATTTTCTCAGCCCAAGAATTCATATAGCAAGGTTTTCCAACAGCATCTACCACAAATATACCCACCGGCACCGCTTCCAGCAATTGAGTCAACCGACTTTCACTTTCTAACAGCGCTTCATTTAACTTTTCTTGAGCTACCAAAGCTTTTTCTAAATCATTTGTAAACCTAAGCCGTTCCACATCCACCACTCTTCGTAAAGTAATATCCTCAGTAAAACCCTGATAGTAAAGCACCTCACCGCTAGCATCAAAAATAGTGCGCGCATCCTCAGAAATCCAGATAACACTACCATCTCGGCGGTAAACTTCCGACTCAAACTCAGATACAGTACCGTACTGCTCCATTATCGCAAAAAACTCTTGACGGCGCTGCGGTTGCACGTATAATTCCCGCTGAATATCATTAACACTAGACACCAACTCTTCAGGGGAATCATAGCCGTAGATTTGAGCCAGAGCAGGATTAGCGCTGAGCAACTTACCGTCAGGTGCCTTCTGAAAAATACCTTCAAGAGCATTTTTAAATATCTGGCGATACTTCTCTTCAGCTTGCACCAGCGCTGCTTCAGCTTGCTTGCGTTCAGTAATGTCAGTAAAAGCAATAATCCCGTAGGAAATATCCCCGAGAGAATCATAAATAGGAGTCGCCCAACTCTCCACCGGAATAATCTTATTCCCAGTCCTAATTTCTACAGCCTCAGTTCGCACACTTTCGCCCCGGAGCGCCTGCATAATTGGCAATTCTTCAACAGGGCATCTCTCATTAGTTCCGGATTTATAAAATTGATAAATTGCCGCTTTTTGCTCCGAATTAATATGCGGCACAGTACCTTTACCAAATACCTCCCGCGCCTTCTGATTAGCATAAAAAGATTGACCGTTAGCATCCAGCACGCACACGCTCAACGGCATCGCTTCCAGGTATTGCGTCAACCGACTTTCGTTTTCGTGAAGTTTAGAAATCAGCATCGCTTGCTTGCGGTTTAATCTTGCTAACTCCTGATTCATCTCCTGAAGTTCTATTTGTTTCTCAGCTAATTGTTTATCTTGAAAATATCTGTATATTGCCTCAGTAACAGTTAATTTTAAGTCATCAGATTGCCAAGGCTTAGCTATGTATCGGTACAATTTAGCATAGTTAATAGCATTGGCTACAGCCTCCAAATCTGCCTGACCTGTCAGCATAATCTTCAGAGTGTTCGGCGAAATGGCATGAATGCTCCTCAATAGCTCGTCTCCTTTCATATTCGGCATGATATGATCAGAAATAACCAAAGGAACTTCATACTGTTCTGCTAAAAGTTCTGACAGCAACTCTAAAGCTTCTTCGCCGCTTTGAGCAGTTTCAATTAAATATTTATCTTCAAAAGCTTTTAGCAAGTCTATTTCCAGACTATCGAGTATAGTCTGCTCATCATCAACACAAATAATGACTGGTTTTTTCATAAATTTTCTAGACCAGACTTAATCGCTTCAATTAATTCTCGGTTTTTCCAAGGCTTTTGTATGAAAGCATGAAGATTTGCTTGACTTTTTGCGCGATCGATTGCTTCTGCGTCTGCTTGCCCAGTCAGCATCACTGTCACAATTTGCGGATATTTTTGATGGATTGCAATCAGCAACTCATCTCCTTTCATTCCGGGCATCAACCAATCAGAGACAATGACTAGAATGTTAACCTCATCTTCACATAGCTCTTCAATAATTTCCAGTGCTTCTACTGCACTTTCAGCAAATTCGCACAAATATTTACCGTTAAATGCCTGTTGCAGTTCAATTTCCAGACTTTCCAACACCGCTACTTCATCGTCAACACACAAAATTGCTGGTTTAGACATCGCTACTTTTCTCCTTTAGTCTCGCTGAGTGAATCCCAATTGGTAAGCACATCATTGTCTAAATTATACATTGTGCGGGGTAGACGGCAAATTTTTAGCCCCAGATAGATGTCTGGGGAGTGTCAGCTACTCAATTAAATTAATCGGCACAGACACTGTAAATTCAGTTTGACCGGGCACCGACTTCACATCAATTTTACCCTGATGTTTTTTAATGATTTTTTCAACGATATCCAATCCTAACCCGCTGCCTTCTCCGGCAGGTTTGGTAGTAAAAAAAGGCTCAAAAATTTTAGGCAAAATTTCTGGTGGAATCCCCTTACCGCTGTCGGTAATTTTTACGACAACGTTGGTATCTTGCTGTCTCGCGTCAATTGTTAAAGTTCCTTGATTCTCCATCGCTTGTAAAGCATTGTGAATTAAATTTGTCCAAACTTGATTGAGTTCGTCGGGATAACACAGTGCGGCAGGCAATTCAGCTTCATAGTTTCTGACTATTTCCACACCCTGCTTGATCTGGTTTTGATAAAGAGTCAATACAGTTTCAATTCCTTCAGTAATATTCACCTGTAATTTTTCGCTATTGATATCGTAACGCGCATAATTTTTCAGGGCAAAGACGACTTTAGCAGCGCGTTCTGTAGCGGTAGCTATGGTTTTGGCGCTTCTGTAAATGCTCGCAAAATCGTAGGCAGTTTTGATAATATTTTCGCTTTCAGGGTCTTTGAGCAAGGGCAAGAATTCTTCCAAGTTTCCCTGCAATCCGATATTGACTAAAATGTTAGCAATGCTGTCAATATTGTCAATTTCTGCGGATTCTAGTTGCTGCTTTAGACCTTTTTTTAATTCCCGTTTTTCTCGCGTAGATAAAGCGTAATTTTGTTGGCGGGAACTGTACATCAAACTCAAGAA
>NZ_JADEWV010000200.1 GCF_015207455.1 Microcoleus sp. LEGE 07076 | reverse complement strand
GCGGCGTAGCCTCCGAGGGAGTTGCCGGCGAGTACGGCGGGCCGGCCGATGACGTTGGTGATGAAGTCGTGGAGTTGGTCGCGCCAGAGGTCGCCGCTGTATTGGATTTCGGGTTTTGCCGATCGCCCGAATCCGATCAGGTCGATCGCCCACACTTCAAAGTCTTTGCTCAGACCGCTGATATTTTTGCGCCAATGGTCTGTGGATGCTCCAAAACCGTGAATTAACAGCAGGGGAGGGCGTTCGGGATGTCGATCGCCCGATCGGACGTAGTAGACTGAATGGCCCCGCCACTGCCAGTAAGTACCGGGAATTGGGGCTGCGGTGATGGCTGGGCTGGTTTGCATAATGTAAAGAAATAATTATTTACTTTAATTATTGTATCGCGACGTTCAGATTTATAAAGTTCGGTAAACGCGCCCGGTGTCGCCAGCAAAGGATTTGTCAATTTAGGCCAGTTGGGCGAGCGCGAGTTTCTGACTCATCTGAAATAAGTTTTGTAACAAATATTGATTTGGTAAAGGTCGCAGCAGTGCCCGCTTTGTGTGCCGATCGGCATTTGGAAAATATGTCGGGTTTTGGCCGCAATACACCTAGGTATGATAATTGTGCTGTTTGGCAGTCAGAGATCGATCGGGGGCGATCGGTCAAAATCAGGGGTGGCGAAAGCTAGTCCCGCTCCGCTAGGCATCTAGGGATCGATGTTTTAATAGATATTTCCGATTGTTTATAGGTGGGGATCGTTTGGTACCGCGATTTGTGAGGGCCAGGGAGATGTAGGGGCGATCGCCCCGGAGTTGGCTTCATCCGAGATCAAAAATCTGGTGATAGCTGAAACTTATAAGTAAAATTACTGGTAGTTATCGGCATTCGTTTCTGAGAATCGCAGAATATTTTGTGACGTTGTTGGCTTTTCTTAAATGCCTAAATACTCTAAGATAGAAATAGAGTGGCGCAGCTCAATTAATTAGCATTTTGAATACTAGGGAGCCAACTTATGCAGGGTGTGAAGTTCATCCACCTGAAAGTTAGGGAGTTTTCTGAGTGATTGCTATTTCAACCCGTCCGACCGGACGCAATTGGATTACGATTAGCTTCGCTTCAACCCTATACCTTTGTCCTGTTTTGGATCTGCTCCTAGCAGAGGTTCCGGAGCGTTGGCAAGCGGAATTGCGGTTGGGTCTTCAAGAAGCTTTGGTAAATGCTGCTAAGCATGGAAATAAATTAGACCCCGGCAAAAAAGTGGGAGTCCGTTTTTCGCTCGTGCAAAACCAATATTGGTGGGTGATATCGGATGAAGGTTCTGGCTTTAATGCCCCTTGCGGTTGCAATCTTTATACCGATAATTGCGACAATCTCGTAGCAGAGGATGTTGCAGATAACTCTGCACTCCCCCATGTTGAACAAGAATGCGGTAGGGGGCTGTTTATTCTTTACCAAATATTCGATCGGGTAGAATGGAATTCTCAAGGTACAGAGTTACGGCTGTGCAAAGAAGTTTCCAGTCGCTACCGGTTGCCTCGCTTGCGATCAAACTGATATTTGACATCAGTTTTCACCTCAGCTCGACTTGCAATTTTTTTCGTTTCCCCGCTGAACCAGGGATAGAGAATTTGGAGTATCTGGCCATTGATAATAAATGGTAATGCAAAAAGCGAGTTTTGTGTGAGAAAAGTATAAATCTTTTTTAGCCCGCAATCGCGCCGCTCGATCGAGCGGCGCGATTGTCTGATGTTTGAGCCGCTCATAATCTTTCCAATCGTCGTTTCCTCTGGCTTCACAACCGTAAAACTAATTTTACAAGCGGTGACTGATATCGTGGACGGTTGCATCGGAATAATAAAATCGAGTCAACAGTCAACAGTCAACAGTCAACATCACCTGACGGTGTAACCGGAAATGATATGACTTGAATTGATATAACTCATGCACGGCTTTAGCGTTGGTAGCTTATTTGCCGTGAGTCGGACAGGGAGGAGCAGAGATCGATCGATCCAGCCATCCGGCGGCTTGTTTCAAGCGCGGGAGAGCCTCTTCCGGCTGATTTTTGAGCAAAAAGACCAAACCGGCTGCGGCTTGCTCGCCCGCCCGCGCGGAACGGTTGGCTTTGAGGCGGTGCCAATCTTTTTCGGAGATGGCGAGGCGCGCTGCTAGAGCTTGAGCTAGTTCTACCGTGCTCAGTTCGTTGAGGTTGACAGTTTGGGTTGTTTGTGTAGTTTCAAGCATAATTGGCAATTATAGGGATTTGGCTGGAGTTTATGAATTTAAAAAAATATACTGCATATAATAACAAATTAATTGGAAATCGGTTTTTTTATTATTATTGTCAGGTTTGCAGATCGAAATGCCTCAACAGCCATCAGAGTTAGATCGGGAAGAGCAAGAAAACGAGTTTGTGCAGGCGATCGCAGCAGTGGAGCGATCGCTGGCGGCCGTCAAAGAACGTTACACTCAGATTCAGGTCGATCGACAGCGCCAAGCTCAACTCGGCCACCGGCGCGAAGACGTGCGCCAGTCTCTGCGACAAAATCCACTGCCGCAACTCAAGCAAGAATTGCGGGAAATTGAGCAAGAATTGGAAACGATCGAGTTAAATTTAGAAAGCAGCCTGTTTTCTTGGGGAAGCATAAAACAACCTTTTTGGCAAGCAGTTCGCTTTGGAGGACTTGGCATTTTGATCGGTTGGATGTTGAAATCCTATGCGGGTTGAACTCTTTTGGGAGTTAGGATTTTTTTTAACCGCAGAGGGCGCAGAGGGCGCAGAGGAAGAGAAAAGAGAGAATTCTGATGCAAAATATTAAATAAACAGGATTGGATATTATGACAAATCAACGAATAGCAGCAATTTTGCGCGCTGGTGAACCTGACGAAACTGTCACTGTTCAAGGTTGGGTTCGTACCAAACGCGAATTGAAAGAATTTGCCTTTGTCGAAGTTAACGACGGTTCGGCGATGGCTAACTTACAAGTCGTCATCAATGCCGATTTGCCGGACTTTGAAAATATACTCAAACAACTTAATACAGGTGCATCTTTAGAGGTGTCGGGAGTGCTGGTAGCGTCACCGGCGAAAGGACAGCGAATTGAGTTAAAAGCCTCGCAATTACAAGTTTACGGCGCAGCAGACCCGCAAACTTATCCGCTGCAAAAAAAGCGGCATTCCTTTGAATTTTTGCGAACTATCGCTCATTTGCGGCCGCGCACCAACACTCACGGTGCTGTCTTTAGAGTCCGCAATGCTTGTTCGACGGCCGTACACCAATTTTTTCAAGAACGCGGTTTTTTGTGGGTTCACACTCCGATTATTGCTGCTAGCGACTGCGAAGGTGCGGGGGAAATGTTCGCCGTTACTAACTTTGATTTAAAAAATGTGCCGCGCACGGATTCGCAAGAGGTTGATTATGCTCAAGACTTTTTTGGAAAGCGCGCTTATTTAACGGTTAGCGGTCAGTTGGAAGCGGAAGTTATGGCGATGGCTTTTGGCAATGTTTATACTTTTGGCCCGACTTTTCGAGCGGAAAATTCTAATACTTCGCGACATTTGGCTGAGTTTTGGATGATTGAACCGGAGATGGCTTTCTGCGATTTGCAGGGTGATATGGATTTGGCTGAGGCGTTTTTAAAGTATATTTTTAAATACGTTTTGGAGCATTGCCACGAAGATATGGAGTTTTTCAACGAGCGCATTGACAAAACGGTTTTGGCTGCTGCGGAAAATATCATTAACAATCAGTTTGAGCGGATTACTTACACGGATGCGATCGCACTTTTGGAAAAAGCCGACAAAAAATTTGATTTTCCGGTAAGTTGGGGCTTGGATTTGCAGTCGGAACACGAGCGCTATTTGGCTGAGGATTTGTTTAAGAAGCCGACGATAGTTAGCGATTATCCGGTCGGGATTAAAGCATTTTATATGCGCTTAAATGAAGATGAGAAAACCGTGCGAGCTATGGATGTTTTGGCTCCGAATATTGGAGAAATAATCGGCGGTTCGCAGCGGGAAGAACGGCTGGATGTTTTGGAGCGGCGCATGGAAGCGCAGGGGATGAATCAGGAGGAGTTGTGGTGGTATTTGGATTTGCGTCGCTACGGTACTGTGCCTCACGCTGGCTTTGGTTTGGGGTTTGAGAGGTTGGTGCAATTCATGACGGGAATGGGGAATATTCGGGATGTAATTCCGTTTCCGAGAGCTCCTTTGACTATTGATTTTTAGATGCAGACGGCGGTTGAAACCAGGTTTACAAAAACAAAGTCCGCCTCCGCGGACTGAAGACAATAACATAATCTTCACAGCGCGTTCTTTAACCCGCGGAGGCGGATTTGGTCTGTTTTACTGGTTCCCAGGCTCCAGCCTGGGAACCTATATCCAGAGGCTCTGCCTCGCTTGGTAAAATGGAGGCAGAGCCTCCGGATCTGCGTTACCAGGCTGGAGCCTGGTAACGAGTAATCTAAAATATAAAATCTCAAATGGTATGAGTTAATGGTTGTTCAAATCTCATCAAGTTCCACAACACCAAATGTCACTTGGGAAGCCCTACCAGCCGACTTTGTATTACCTGACGATCCTGTGGAAAATATTCAACAACCGCCGCTTGCTGCTGCTCTCACCGATGCTCTGGGTGCCGCTGGACGCATTGCACCGATCGCCCTGATCGGTTCCAATTTTGGACTGGTAGCGACGGTAAATAAGCAGACTGTTGTCAAAGCACCGGATTGGTTTTTCGTGCCGCAAGTGCATGGAGTCGCAGAGAACACGATTCGCCACAGCTACACGCCGAATTTGGAGGGTGCGCCGATATCGGTGGTGATGGAGTTTTTGTCTAATGAAGATTACAGCGAATTGTCCGTGCGATCGACTCCTCCCTACGGCAAGCTCTACTTCTACGAACAGATTCTGCAAGTGCCCACCTATGTGACTTACGACCCCTACGAGCCTAAGCTGGAAGTGCGGTATTTGCTCAATGGAGCCTATGAAACGCAGGCTGCTGATGCGTCAGGGCGGGTGCGGATTCCAGAGTTTGATTTGTGGCTGGGGATTTGGCCGGGGGAACGGCCCGGCCAAACTATGAATTGGCTGCGCTGGTGGGATGAAGCTGGAAATTTGCTGCTGTGGAGTTCGGAACAGGCGGAATATGAACGTCAGCGGGCGGATTTATTGGCGGCTAAGTTGCGGGAGTTGGGTGTTGATATCGATCGGCTGACATGAATCGGGCGATCGGGTTCAAATTGGTATTATAGGGCGATCGCTTACCAACTCAGCATTAATTAGATCGGCCAGATCGGGGGAAAGAAAGAAGTGGGGAAATAGCCGCAGGGTGTGTCGCCATCCAAAATCCACAAATAAAATCGACAATCTCATAACGACGCACCACACAATAGTCAGGTGCGTCACACGAATCATCGTCAAGTCGCCGAGGGAATTGTGATATCAACACATTGCACTTTTACCCAAGTTCCCATATGACAAAATCGGAAAATATGGACTTCGATCAGCGAATTCAAGCTAACCCTAAGTTATAGCGCGATCGCTTACCAACTAAGTATTAATTAGATCGGCCAGATCGGGGGAAAGAAAGAAGTGGGGAAATAGTAAAGTCTCTAAATAGTGAAAGTTTATTCCATAAAATTTTTTAATTTCTTTAATTTGTCCAATAATCTGCTCCTTATTGATAGTATGATTGCTTTTAATTCCCACAATCATTATATTCTTACTCGTATGTTCAGCAGCTATAAACTCAAAAACCTTAGTTTTATAACCAGACAATTCAAGTAAAAGCGCTCTCAATCCATCAGTCACTATTTCCGATTGCCTCTCCAGCAAAATACCAGACTTTAAGAGATCCTTCAAAACCAGATTCGGATGAATTTGTTTCCTAACTTGCTTGTGGCAGCATGGTGCTAGGATGATTAAAGCAGAATCAGACTGTATCCCTTTATAAATTGCATCATCTGTTGCAGTATCGCAGGCATGAAGTGCGATGGTTATGTCTGATTTTTCGGCGCTATAGTTACTGATGTTTCCTTGGTTAAAATGTAACCTTTCAAAATTAACTGATTGGGCAACAGAGTTACAAAAATCCACTAAATGTATTCTGCTTTCTATACCGATAACTGATGCTTGTTTGCCTAAAATATTGTTCATAAAATCATATATTGCGAAGGTTAAGTATCCCTTGCCTGAACCCATGTCAACTACAGAAATATGACTTTTTTCTGCTAATTCTGATGATTCAACTAAGCCATGTATGATTTCCACAAACTTATTTATCTGTCTGAACTTATCTTCCATCGTTCTTACGACATTACCTTGATTATTGGTAATGCCTAATGCTCTGAAATAGGCATTATTTTCTGATTCAATATACCGTTTCTTCCTGCGGTCGTGTTGCTGCGGAGTTGTATCAACAGGGTTTGTAAAAGTGGGCTTAATAAAATTAATTTTAGGATGTTTATTTTTGCCATATTCAAGTTGAACATCTTGCTCGATCGAAAATAATCTAATACTCATAAAATCACTGCCAATCAGGGTTTTGATTAAATTTAATCCCTCTTCGATTGGGTAATTTTTGACTATTTCCTTGGTTTTGTAACTATAGGTAAAAGAAAGTTTTATGCTTGCTTTTAATTGTACAATTCTCACAATAATTTTAGTTAAACCGTCTTCTCCTCCTCTATACTTTCCTAAAGTTAATCTGATGAATTTTTGATTTTCTATACTAGAACCTAGAATTAACTCGAATTGCTCTTGTGTGGTTATATTCATTATATTATTCATTAGCCGTAAGGTTCGCACTCGAAAATTTATATCAAATTCTCTCTTCATCGGAATCGTAAATTCACAGTTAACAGTTAACACTTAACTGTTAACAGCATGAGGAGTGCAACCCGAATTGATATTACAAATTAGATTCACAATCTCACAGTGACGCACCACACAATAGTCTGGTGCGTCACAGGAATTATCGATTAAGTCGCCGAGGGAATTGTGATATCAACAGATTGCACTTTGACCGCAGTTCCCAAACTCGATAACGGCGGTTGAATTGCCGCACTGTTTCCCACTACTAATGTTACCAAATTATCCGGTTTCAAGTAAGTTTTGGCTACGCGCTGCACGTCGGCAATTGTGGCTGTTTCGATGCTGCGACGGTAGCGAAAAATGAAATCTTCGGGATAACCGTAGTATTCGTAGCGCATTAATCGCGACAATGTTTGACTCGGATTTTCAAATTTGAAGATGAAAGAATTGAGGGTGGAATCTTTAGCAAAAGCTAATTCTTCGGGGGTAATTGGTTCGGTACGGATTCGATCGATCTCAGCGCGAATTGCCTCGATCAACGGTACTGTCGCGTCCGATCGCGTTTGGCCACCAGCCACAAACACTCCCGGATAGTCATATCTCGGACTCCAAGCCGCATACACAGTGTAGGCTAAGCCTTGGCGCGATCGCACATTATTGAACAAACGCCCGCCAAAACCGTTGAGAACCCCATTCATCACGTCCAAAGCACCGTAATCTGGACTGTTGAGCATTCCGCCCAAATGCCCCATCTGCACGTAACTTTGACTTAATTGCGGCTGGTTTACAAAAAATACGCCGCCCTCCTTTCCGGGCGATACCGTTGGTAGGGGAGGCACTTCTGCATTTTGAGTCGGTACCCAATTGCCGAATTTTTGCTCCACTAGCGATCGCATTTTAGGAGTATCAAAGTCACCCGAAATACCCAAAATCATATTTTTGGGGTGGAAATACTTCTGATAGAAACCCACCAAATCTTCGCGGGAAATATTCGCGATAGTCTTGTATTCTACCGTGCGGGCGTAGGGACTGCGATCGCCATAAATTAACTTTTGAAACTCGCGGCTGGTAATCTCGTTAGGATCGTCATTGCGGCGGGCGATCGCACCTTGAGTTTGATTTTTTGCTAAATCCAACTTTTCCTTTTCAAAAATTGGCTCTCGAATCACCTCCGCAAACAAGTCAAACACCGATTCCAAATCTTCAGCTAAAGCACTAAAACTAGCACTTCCAGAAGTAACATCAATCCCAGTTTCTACCGAAGCTGCTTGCTGTTCCAGCAACTGATTTAATTCATCAGCCGTATGCCGGCTCGTGCCGCCAGTTCGCATCACTTCTCCCGTCAAACCTCCCAGTCCAATTTTCTCGGCAGGTTCAAAGCGATCGCCCGTGCGAAATAGCGCCGTTCCCCCGACTAGTGGGAGTTCCCGGTCTTCCATCAGATACACGCGGATGCCATTTTTTAGCTCGAAGCGAGTGTATTTAGGCAGTTTAATTTCTGGCACCTGCGGGAATGTTAATTCGTCATAATGTTTTGGCCCTGCTGCAAAGGAAGGTAACAAATTAAACGTACCAAGTGAAACAGTAAAAAAGCAAAGTGATAGCAAAAATAACTTTACTTTTTTTAGTTTCAATTTAGTCCTTGTCATTCTTTCTCCTAATTTTAATCTGTTGACAATTCGACGAGGCTGAGCCTCGGAATCTGCATTTCCAGGCAGAGCCTAGAAACGAGTGTGTTTTTACCTTTTTAACTGGTTTAACTGGTTCCCAAGCAGAGCCTGGGAACCGATATCTAGAGGCTCTGCCTCGCTGATTTGAAATTCGACGAGGCAGAGCCTCGGGATCTGCATTTCCAGGCTCTGCCTGGAAACGAGCTAATAACTGATGACTAATGACTAATGACTAATGACTAATGACTTCTTAAAGAGACAAAAGCTTACCAATCGTGCGGTTTTCCGGGCGGAAAGTTGCCTGAGAGACACGCTGAATGTCAGCAGGAGAAACAGCCGCGAGATCATCCAATTCCTGAAACAAATTTTTCCACGAACCAGTTTTCACTTGATAGTCCAGCAGCGAAAATGCCATGCCCATATTAGAATTGAGCGATCGCAACAAACCCGCTCTCGCCTGAGTTTTCACCCGCTCCAATTCCATAGCAGAAACCGGCTCATTTTTCAGGCGATCGATTTCCTTGCTCAAAGCAGCAGCTACTTCCTCAACCGTGCGGCCCGGAGCAGTTTGAGCGTAAAACAACATCAAATTCGGATACTTTTCCCCCGGATAGCCGCTGAAACCTTGAGCGGCTAGCGCCAATTGCTGTTGCTCTACCAAAGACTTGTAAAGCCGAGAAGTCCGGCCGCTGCTGAGCAAAGAACCAATGATTTCATAAACCGCATTGTCGGGATGATTCATCGCCGGCCTGTGATATCCTTCCAAATACCAAGGTTGAGTTTTTAACTTCAGCGTGACTTCCTTCGTTTGGGTTTGCGGAGGCTCCACAATTTGCAATTCTGGAGGTGCTGGTTTCGCCTTGTAGCGACCGAAATAAATTTGAGCAAGCCGCTTCACTTCCGAGGCTTTCACGTCTCCTACCACCGCCGCAGTTAGCTTGCTGGGGATGTAGTGAGTCTCAAAAAACTTCTGCACCTCTTCTCGTGTCAGGTTTTTAATGTCTTCAGTGTAGCCAATTACGGGGCGGCGGTAGGGATGGACGGAGAAAGCTTTGTCGGCAAAAGCTTCAACCATTTGTCCGATCGCAGAATTTTCAGTTCGCAGCCTCCGTTCTTCTAAAATCACCTGTTTTTCCTTGTAAAATTCCCGAAATACAGGTTGTAGAAAACGCTCGGATTCCAGAGACATCCACAGTTCTAATTTGTTAGCCGGGAGGCTGTAAAAATACATCGTGGAGTCGGTAGAAGTAGCGGCATTTAGTCCGACTCCCCCTGCTTGTTCGACTATTTTGCCGAATTCGTTGCGCTTGACAAATTGCCCAGCTTCAGCTTCAACTTTGTCAAATTCTGCTTTAAACTTGGCGACTTCTTGAGTTTTGCCGCTCGAAGAGGCGGATTGTATTTGCTCGAAGAGTTCGTCTTGTTTTTCTAGCAGCGGCTTTTCGGCTTTGTAGTCGGTAGTGCCGATTTTTGGCGTGCCTTTAAAAGCTAAATGTTCGAGGTAGTGGGCGACTCCGGTTTGGCCGTCGGGTTCGTTTGCGCCTCCCACGTCAGCGTGAATCAGAAACGATGCTACCGGGGATCTGGGTCTTTCGAGTACGATGAATGTCATGCCGTTGTCGAGCTTGAATTCGGTGACTTGCTTGATTACTCGATCGAGCGACGGTTGAACAGACACGGCGGGCGAGCCGTTAGCCCGGTTTTCTCGGGCCGAGGCGATTTCAGGGGAAATTCCCCACCACAGCACTACAGCAGCCAACAGGGAGGCGAGAAATCGAATTTGGCGGGGCGATTCCCTGCGGGATAGCTTCGCCGCGCGGGGTTTTTGGAACTGCGGGGTCATTCGATTTTAGATTTTAGATTGGGGATTTTGGATTGTCAAACAAATGTTGGCGATCAATGCCAGGGATGCTTTTCTAAGGATAAAGATTTTTTGACGCACAAGCGATCTGTTGCGCCGCAGATGTTAGGCTGATACAGCCAATCTCAAAAAGGGTATGGAGCCCGGCGAGGAGTTTTA
>NZ_JADEWV010000199.1 GCF_015207455.1 Microcoleus sp. LEGE 07076 | reverse complement strand
ACCTTAGCCTGCGCCCTCAAAGATTCCGGCTTAAAAATCGCCATCATCGAAACCCAACTCCCCGCAGCCGCAGCAGCCAAAAAACAAGCTTATGCAATTACCCTGCTATCGGGAATGATCTTAGAAGGTATCGGCGTGTGGGAGCAAATATTGCCACAAATCACCACCTTCGAGCAAATTAGCCTCTGCGACGGCGACTATCCCGGTGTCGTCGAATTCCACCGCCCGGACTTGGGAAATACTGGCAAATTGCCCGTACCAAAAACAGCTTTAGGTTATGTAGGCGAACATCGAGTCATGCTGTCAGCTTTGCACGAATGTTTGGCAAAAAATCCGAATTTCAGTTGGGTTTGTCCGGCGGAAGTAATAGATGTAAAATATTTAAATAATAGCGCTGAAATTCAAATCAAACAAAACGGCGAAACTCGCACAATGCGTACTAAATTGTTAGTTGCCGCCGACGGTTCTAAATCTCGAATCCGCACAGCAGCAAATATCGGCACTCGCGGTTGGAAATACTGGCAATCCTGCGTTGCGATTACTATTAAAGCCGAAAAACCGCACAACGATATCGCTTTTGAGCGTTTTTGGCCGAGTGGCCCGATGGGAGTTTTGCCCTTACCGGGGAACCGCTGTCAAGTAGTTTGGACTGCACCCCACGCGGAGGCGAAAGCTTTGCAGTCAATGGATGAAACAGAGTTTTTAACTTTATTGAAACAGCGCACGGGCGGGCTTTTAGGAAATTTGGAATTAGAGAGCGATCGCTTTTTATTTCCTGTACAGTTAATGCAGAGCGATCGCTACGTGTTGCCCAGATTAGCGCTAATTGGCGACGCGGCCCACTGCTGCCATCCCGTCGGCGGCCAGGGATTGAATATGGGCATTCGGGATGCTGGGGCGATCGCCCAAATCTTGCAGCAAGCCCACCAAAAAGGCGAAGACATCGGCGATTTGCGAGTATTGAAACGGTATCACAACTGGCGCAAAAAAGAAAATTTAATTGTGTTAGGATTTACCGATTTTCTAGACAGATTGTTTTCTAATACTTGGCTACCGATTGTGGCATTTCGGCGCTTCGGATTGTGGTGTTTGCGGACAATTCCGCCAGTGAGATTTTTAGCTTTGCGCTTGATGACTGGTTTAATGGGGCGGCCGCCAGAATTAGGCATTTAGTAAAAATCAAAGAAACCGGGTTTTTCCCCGTGTCTTCGCCTGTCACCAAATATGCTCGCAAAAACCCGGTTTCTTGCTACTCACCCATCAAACTAAATTCATCGATGACTGGTATATAATTAAGATAGAACAGAGCGGAGTCAAAGCTATGTCAACCACAACAAAAACGGAGGAAAAGAAACAATGAATTTAGAGCAAGCAGTTTTAGATAAATTGCGGGAATTGCCCCCGAATCAGCAGCAAGAAGTTTTAGATTTTGCTGAATTTCTTCAGCAAAAAAACATTCTCAAACGACCGCTAAAAAGTGTCAAAGGGTTGTGTGCTGACTTAAAAGTAGATATTACGGAAGAAGACATCGCCCAAGCCCGACAAGAAATGTGGGGAAATTTTCCCAGGGAGATTGTTTGATGCCCTCAGTCGTAGCAGATACCCATACCCTAATTTGGTACATTTTTGAACTGCCAAGATTGTCGCCAGCAGCATTAACAGCATTAGAACAAGCGGTTAATGAGGGAAATTTTATCTACTTTTCGGCAATTACAATTGTAGAAATTTCTTACTTAATTGAGCGAGGGCGTGTGGCAGGGGAGGTGTTGACAAGAGTTTTAAATGCTGCGGACGATCCAAATGTAGGGATTCTGCTAGCACCTTTGGATCGCAATATTTCGGCAACTATTCAACAAATTGACAGGGCAACTGTTCCTGATATGCCAGACAGGATTATTGCCGCCACTGCTTTATCTTTAAGTCTTCCGTTAGTCACCCGCGACGCTAAAATTCAAGCTTTAACAACTATTCAGACAATTTGGTGAGATGGAAAGTCCCTAGATATATTCGATCGCCCTTACTAAAAATCTCTCTCAAAAATTTAGTTTCTGGTCGATCGCACACCATCTCAGAAACCGGGTTTTTCCCGAGATTTTTGCACTGCGGCAAAGTCTGTAGAAAAAACCCGGTTTCTCGCCGATCGCGCACCATCTATATATCGTCCTTAAATTCGACACAGACAAAAAATCCCGAGGCGATCGTCCAATTGTGCTATAAATCGGGCTAAAATAAACATCGGTGTCACCCACAACTCCCCACAATGGACGAAACCCGCGCCCAAGCCTACCTGCAATTGATTAACGCCCTGCTGACTTGTCCCAACGGCGAAGAAAATCAAATCTTGAATGCAAACTCGGAATTGGTGGATGCTGAATTGGTGCAAATGATGCGGGTTGTTGCAGCCCAATTGTCGGAAAATAATCAAGAAAATACGGCTACTTTTTTATTACGAATGGCAACTCAAATAGCTAATTTTTTGGGAATGAACGATGACGGAACTCACGATCGCTCTGAAATTGAAAATTCACAAGAGTATGAAAACTTTATCCTAGACTTATTGCAAGCAGAAGAAGATAGCAATAGCGATATTAAAGTAATTTACCCGATGCTGGACGGGCGGCAACATCTCCTCAATGACCGTTTTGCCGATATTTTACAGCAAGTGGCCCGGAATTGGATTGCCGAACATCCCGAAGCAATTGGATCTATTCTCTGCTTCATTGGAAACTTGAGTAATCATATTAGTAACTTTCCGCTGGGGAAAAGAGCGAATAATCTTGAAATTGCCATTACTGGTTATCAAATACTTTTAAATAATTCGGAACCGGGAAGCGAAAAATGGGCAAGGACGCAAAATAATCTGGCAGTAGCCTACACTTACAGAATCAGGGGAGAGAAAGCTCAGAATATCGAACTAGCGATCGCATCTTTCACTGCTGCATTAACCGTCTACACCCGCGATGCCTTTCCCGAAGATTGGGCTATGACGCAAAATAATCTGGTAATTGCCTACAGTAACAGAATCAGGGAAGAGAAAGCAGAGTATATCGAACTGGCGATCGACTATTTCACTGCTGCATTAACCGTCCTCACCCCCGATGCCTTTCCCGAAGATTGGGCAAGGACGCAAAATAATCTGGCAATTACCTACAGTAACAGAATCAGGGAAGAAAAAGCAGAGAATATCGAAGATGCGATCGCATCTTTCACTGCTGCATTAACCGTCTACACCCGCGATGCCTTTCCCGAAAAATGGGCAATGACGCAAAATAATCTGGCAGTAGCCTACACTTACAGAATCAGGGGAGAGAAAGCTCAGAATATCGAACTGGCGATCGCATCTTACAACAAGGCATTAGAAGTACGCACCCGCGATGCCTTTCCCCAAAATTGGGCAACGACGCAAAATAATCTGGCGGCTGCCTACTGTAACAGAATTAGGGGAGAGAGAGCAGAGAATATAGAACTGGCGATCGCACTTTATCACAAGGCTTTAAGTATTAGCACTCGCGAGGCTTTCCCACAAGAACATACAGAGACTTTATCTAATTTAGGTAATTTTCACCGAAGTAACCAGCAATGGCAACTCGCTTATGATACTTACGCCCGCGCGATTGAAACAGTAGAATTTTTACGGGGTGAGATTCAATCTGGGAATGAAAGCAAACAGAAATTAGCGGAAGAATGGAATCAACTCTATCTGGGCATGGTAGAAGTCTGCATCCAACTGAAACGCGACACCGAAGCTGTAGAATACGTCGAACGCAGCAAAGCCCGCAACCTTGTAGAACTCTTTGCCAACCGTGACATCAAACCTAAAGGCAATATCCCCGAAACTGTTCTCAATGAATTGTCGCGCCTCAATCGAGAAATTGAGGCCGAACAGCGACAACTGGAAATCGAACAGATAAACCGTAACAGTAATGGTGGCAGAATATTGGGAGAACCCAGCCTCAAAATCGACAGCCTAACCACTAGCCGCGATTCTACTCATCTCACCAAACTGCGTAAACAACTCGATGAATTGATTGCTCATGAAATTACATCAATTGATCCTGATTTTAGCCTAACCCAAAAAGTTAAGCCCATCCTCTACAAAGACATTCAAACTCTGACAGGTGAAAACACCGCTATTCTTGAGTGGTACATCATAGGCGATAAATTTCTAACTTTCATCATCACCCCGCAATCCCCAACAACAATAATCTGGCAATCTTCAACAGCAGACTTTCAAGCCTTGGTAAATTGGGATAACGAGTATCGGAAAGACTACAAAGAGAGTAAGCCCCAATGGAAGCACAAACTAGCCTCCCGCCTCCAAAACCTAGCTGAGATTTTGCATCTTGATGAGATTTTAAAGAATATTCCGAAACCGTGCGATCGACTAATTTTAATTCCCCATCGCTTCCTGCACCTGTTTCCCCTGCACGCCCTACCTGTCAGCCAAGAAACTTGGTTGCAGTTTAACCCAAACAGCGATTCCTCACCCGTCAATCCTTATCTATTAGACTGTTTCGTTGGTGGTGTCGGCTACGCGCCCAGTTGCCAACTACTGCAACAGGCGAAACAGCGACAACGCCCTCATTTCTCTCACCTATTTGCTATTGCCAATCCTACCAAAGACCGCTACTTACTTGAACTGCAAGCCGCTAACATCCGTGACAAATTCAAATCTAATGATTTCTTGGCAAAAGATGATGCTAATAAGAACGCAATTCTAAAGGCGAAACTCAGCTTTGCCAACTGCGCCCATTTCGGTTGTCACGGCAAGTTCGAGCCTGACTCGCCTTTGGAATCATCCCTGGTATTCGCCAATAAAGAACGTTTGACACTGTTGGAAATCTTTAATCTTGACCTAAATCAATGTCGTCTTGTCACTCTCTCCGCCTGCGAAACTGGATTGACAGAATCCAAAACTAGCGATGAATATATCGGCTTACCTTTTGGCTTTCTCTTGGCAGGTAGCCGTAGTATGGTTAGTACCCTTTGGAAAGTGGATGAACTCGCCAGCACTTTGTTACTGATTCGGTTCTATGAAAACCTAGAAACTCTATCAACGGTTACTGCTCTCAATGAGGCACAACAATGGCTGCGGAATCTGACCTCAGAGGGGCTTGAAGCATTATTAAAATGCCTCAAACCGCAAATTGATCAAACATTTAAACTGTTGCCCAAAAAAGAACGCACACGCTTTGTTAATGCTCCTCTGGATGGCGCACTGAACCGCAAGCCGTTTCCTTTTGCTGATCCTCATTACTGGGCTGGCTTCACTGCTATCGGCGTTTAGCAATCCTGACAAAACTTGTCCAAATTTTTCCTGCTTATGTAAATAAGTACCAGTGTTAATGGTACTCCTTGGTAAACGCCAACAGTTATTAGCCAACCCAATGCAAAAGCAAAACCTTGACTCAATACGTCTTTAAAGGCTGGCGTACAAATATGAGGACGTACTCGATCGGCTAATTTTTGTAACCAGCTAGGCTCATTTGGGTTTCTTGCATCTAGATCGTTGTCTAATTCTCCTGACTTAATTGCTAAGGTTTCGGCTGCATATTCTAAATCGCCTTCACACTCTTCAAGTACATCAAGCTCTTTTAGAGCATCGGGATATTCTTGTAATTGGGAGCGATACTGTTCAATTTCTGCTTGGGTAACGGTAATCATTGGGATAATGGCGATTAAATAAATGAGTAATTCTTATTTTGCCATAATTATTGTACTTCTTTTGTGTAGAAACCCGGCGGTTGAAACTGCAGCTACACAAACAAATAAACTTCATCTTTGAGCAGCCAAAATGATGCCACCATGTTCGGGATAACGCTGAGCTAAAACCTGAAAATCCCGGATATTAAACGTAAAAATACACCGTCCCCGTGCTGTTGTTCCTAACAATTGAACCTCATCGCTAGCATCTAAAGCCATCCACTCAGTCGGTGTCCGAGTGACATCGTGACTGCGAGATAAAAGGGCGGCTTGCAAAGCTTTAATAGAGGTATCGGCATCTAAATGCAATAGCGGTTTAGACATTAGCAGCTTCGATAATTTGCTCAGCGGCAATAGATGCGTCTATTTCTTGATGGTGAGCCGCATAAAAAGCGAGAACATCGTTCACTCGATCTTCACTTAAGTCATACTCAGTGGCAATTTGGTTTGGAGAAAAACCCCATTTCTGCGCTGCGATGACTACTGTTTGCACCCGCAACCGAGTGCCGCGCAAAACGGGAACGAGTTCGCCGCTAGCGCCGCGCACATAGGTGATTTCAGGAAAAGCCGGATCGTCATTCCGCTGGTTGAGGGTAGCGACTTTTTCGGCTACAGCCCAGAGGATAAACTGATCGAAGGAAATGCCTTGGAGTGCGGCTAATTTTTCAGCTTCTTGCTGTAACTGAACGGGTAAGTTTAAGGCGTAGGATGTCATCGATCTAACTTCCGTTTGCTAATATAATTTCATCGGTTCATTCTTTGACAACTTCCATTAATTCCTCAATCAAAACATCGAGGGTGCGAGCTATCTTTTGAATAGATGTGATATCAACCGTTGCGAGTCCTTCCGAACGAGCATAGTGCCTGACTGTGCTGTACGGAACTTCGGATCGATCGGCAACATCCTTGAGCGTCCATCCCTTTTCGTCAGCCAACTCTCGGATTCGGAACCTAACTAATCCCATTATACCTATTGACAAACGATAAGTATCTATGTTTTTAATTCAAACACAATAGTCGATCGACAGTTAAACAGTATTTTGTATGGTGCGGATCTGTCAGAAGTTCGATCGCACTTAAATATATCTCATATATCTGCACCCGATCGGTACTCGCGCACAATCTTGAGAAACCGGGTTTTTCACCAAATCTTCGCCTGTCACCAAATATTCTCGCAAAAACCCGGTTTCTGACTACCCACCCATCAAATATAAAACAACTGCCGACAGCCAAAACCGTCAACAGTTGTTTTACATATTCAATGCGGATGGCGAGACTCGAACTCGCAAGGACATAATGCCACACGCACCTCAAGCGTGCGCGTATACCAATTCCGCCACATCCGCTCTTTCTGGCAAGTTTCTGGGAATTTTTGGTTGCCAGTTCTAAAGATTTACAAGCTCAAATCTTTTAACTTGCAACGGTTCCGTTTGACACCGCCGACTTACTACAATAGCACAACTACCCGCAAAATGTAAAATAAATTTTTATTAAGAATTTATGGGAAACCATTATCCAGAAGATACCGAAAGGGATTATTGTACAGAATATTGAGTGAATTAAGCAGCGAAGATGGGGTTCTCGAAAATTTTAATCGCTAATCGCGGAGAAATCGCGCTCCGCATACTACGCACCTGCGAGGAAATGGGGATTGCCACGGTCGCCGTTCACTCCACTGTAGATAAACACGCCCTGCACGTCCAGTTAGCAGACGAAGCCGTTTGCATCGGCCCCCCCACCAGCAGCAAAAGCTATTTAAACATCCCCAACATCATCTCGGCTGCCCTGACGCGCAACGCCGCAGCTATTCATCCCGGTTACGGCTTCCTAGCTGAAAACGCCCGATTTGCCGAAATTTGTGCCGATCATCAAATTACTTTCATCGGCCCTTCCCCGGCAGCAATGCGGGCGATGGGCGACAAATCGACTGCCAAAGAAACTATGCAGCGGGTGAAAGTTCCGACAGTTCCCGGTAGTGGCGGACTGCTAGCAGATGAACAGGAGGCATTGTTAGTAGCCCGCGACATCGGCTATCCCGTGATGATCAAAGCCACTGCGGGCGGAGGAGGCCGCGGGATGAGGCTGGTCAGAGAACCCTCGGAACTCCCCAAACTGTTCCATGCAGCTCAAGGCGAAGCCGATGCAGCTTTTGGCAATCCCGGACTTTATTTGGAAAAATTCATCGAAAAGCCGAGGCACATCGAAATCCAAATTCTCGCAGACAATTACGGTAATGTCATCCACCTCGGCGAGAGAGATTGTTCGATTCAGCGCCGACACCAAAAACTTCTGGAAGAGGCACCTAGTCCCGCCCTGACGCAGAAACTTCGAGATCAAATGGGTCACGCCGCGGTTGCGGCAGCTAAGTCGATTAATTACACTGGTGCGGGTACTGTGGAATTTTTGCTTGACAAATCTGGCAAGTTCTACTTCATGGAAATGAACACTCGCATCCAAGTGGAACATCCTGTCACGGAGATGATTACAGGCTTGGATTTGATTGCCGAACAAATTCGCATCGCTCAAGGCGAAAAACTGCAAATCAAGCAAAATCAAGTAATTCTCAGCGGCCACGCGATTGAGTGCCGCATCAATGCTGAAGATCCCGATCGCAATTTCCGCCCCCACCCAGGGCTGATCGGCGGTTATTTGCCTCCCGGCGGCCCGGGGGTGCGGATGGACTCTCACGTTTACACTGATTACGAAATACCTGCTTACTACGATTCTTTAATCGGTAAAGTAATTGTATGGGGGCGCGATCGACCTTCAGCCATTCGCAGAATGAAACGGGCATTGCGGGAATGCGCTATCACCGGTGTCCCCACCACCCTCAGCTTCCACCAAAAAATCCTCGATAGCCCCGAATTTCTCAGTGGCGAAGTTTATACCAATTTCGTGGAACAGTTTTTGAACAAAAATGGTCTGTAGTCCTTACTCATTAGTCAGTAGTCATTAGTGGGATTAAGGTGGGCAATGCCTGCCGGGGCCCGCGTCAATCTGGTGAAGAATATCCTTAAAAACTCTAAATTTCCTTTCTGGCAGTAGTCAAGACTCCTGCTAAGGCACTCCTGACTACTGCTAAGGACTACTGACGACTAAGAGGGCGGGCACTCTTGGCACCGCCCCTACCAAGTGACGACTAACTAATGACTACTGACTAATGACTACTGACTATTACATCATCATTGTCAGGATGCCTTGTTGTCCGAGAATCATTTCCCGCAGCAAGCTACAGATGCCGACCCAAATAATCGGTGTAATGTCCACTCCGCCGATCGGCGGTACAATCTTTCTAGTTACTGCTAAAAAAGGTTCCGTCGGCCAAGCAACGAGGCTCAACGGCAGTTTGCTCAGATTTACTTCGGGATACCAAGTCAGGACGATCCGAAAAATAAATAGCAAAGTCATCAGCACCAGGACAGAGCCCAGAATCCAACTTGCAACGGTAATACCAGTCATGGGTCTTATCTCGTCAAAATCTTAAGTTTTGTTAAGTCAGCGCCTCATAATTTTAACCGTTTCACAGGTGCGATCGAACAAAAGCTGCAGAATTTTGGCGGCTTTATACCTTCGGAGCGAGAGGGTGCTAAGGTTTGAGGGTGCTAGGGTGCGAGTTTTCCAAGGGGGAAATATGGCTTGCGCCCTTGATTGGTGACATTTCCTACATCCATTGCAACATCCTTTGCCGAACTTCCCTGTGAGAACTGAGTGCTGATAAAATTAATAAAAATCTAATTGTTGTAACAAAGGTCTTGAATCTATGACTCCTTCACTCGCGAACTTTTTGTACAGCCTGCTGGTGGGCGTGGCCTTAGTAGTGATTCCAGCAACGATCGCCCTGATCTTCATCAGCCAAAAAGACAAAATCAAGCGCACCTAAAAAGTCTGCGGTTTCTGGGTCCGGCGTGAAAGTCAATTTTCGACTGCACGTCGGACATTTCCCCGACCCAAGAAACCTCCGCTGTCAGCAACTGTGAAGGTCAAACCTTCGGTTGACTGCTTTCGCTGAGGTTTTTTGCCGTTAAACTCATTATTATACGGTTCCCCAACCAAGCAGAAAGCTTGGGTGGACGCTGCCGGAGAAAGCAAAGTCGGGTTCGCAGACTTAATGATAGATTTGACATCCTCAAGGGCGCGTTACGCACTCTTGAATTTTGGATTAAAACAGAAACGGCAGGCTTGGCCGGTCTTGCGTTTGGGAGCAACGACAGACAGTGCCGGGCCGTTTCAAAAAAATTCTACCATAAAGCCGTCGAGCTCCCGGCGCGAGCTCTTACCCCAATTTCTAGGTAAAATCTAGCTCGCTAACATAGGAAAGACATAGGAGATAGGCTAATGGTCAATTTAGGATTGAACTGGAGCAGCCTGCTAGGGATCATCCTAGCAGTAGCAGGCGCAGGACTGTACTTTCTGCGATCGTGGCGTCCCAAACTAGCCCGAGACCACGATATTTTTTTTGCAGCAGTCGGCCTGCTGTGCGGCGGTATTCTGTTATTTCAAGGATGGCGACTCGATCCAATTCTGGCCTTTGGTCAGTTCTTGCTGACCGGTTCGGCCATATTTTTTGCAGCCGAAAGCATTAAGCTGCGGGGAGCGACCACAGCCCAAGCCAAAAGTCGCGCCCAATACGTGGATGAAGAGCGACCTGTCAGCAACGCCTACGCTTACGACGGCTACGATTCTGAAATCGATCGGCTAGAACCAGAGGAAGAGTACCCGCAGCGTCCCCGGATTAGAGGCAGCCAAGACTACCGTTCTTCGCGGGAAGCCTACGACGACGAGCCGCGCCGCCGTCCTTCGAGTCGCAGCGCCAGCATTAACA
>NZ_JADEWV010000198.1 GCF_015207455.1 Microcoleus sp. LEGE 07076 | reverse complement strand
TATACTTATTTCGCCAAGGGTTGTCAAGCGTTTTGCGAAAATATTTTGGGATTTTTGGGTGATGCCCGCAGAGCAAGGGTTGTGATTGTTGAGTCTGCCTGTTAACTCCGATCGCCCTCTCTGGTTTATCCTTTGGGGCTGCTTTTTGACCCGAAAAATGGGTGTTTGGCCACTCTGTAGAAGATTTTAGATGTCAAGATGATGGGACTGACTCACAGCTAAGGCTTGGGCTAGGGTGTCAACCCGATCGCGCGGAGTTTCACAGAACTAGGTGGTTGGTCAATCTGAGTCATATACATATATAAGTAGTCGTGGCATTGGCTGGACTTGACGATCGGGAGATTTGCATATGCGAACCCGATCGCCGGCGTACCATTCCTCAGATACAGAAATCCCCCGCAACCACTCTCTGTAATTGCAGGAACCCCCAAACAGGTTCTGTTACCCCAGTTATCAGCCGTTGAGGTTCGATCGCGAGTTAGTCTCCTCAACATCTACATCTAAAAAGTGCAAGTGACTCTCGGACTCAGTATTGACAGCAATCACCAAACCCGTTTTTCCCCAAGCAGCGATCGCCCGGGGTGCGGCAGGGCTGCTAAAATTCCCTACTTGAACGCCTTGATTATTTAAAACCAGAATCTGCCCCCCAACATCCGCCAACACCCATCCCCAATTAGCCACACAAGCAGAAACGGGCAAACTTTCCAGGGGAATTCGCGCTACCTTCAGCGGCCACAATTTCATCAACAGCACCGCCGCTTTGCCAGATTGAGGAATTCCCAGTAAAGTATACGGTTCAGGTGTCAGCACCATCTGTCCGACGGTGGCCGACAACCGTACAGAGCCCACAGCCGTGCCGCGGCGAGTGTAAACCCTAAAAATAGTTTGGGGATTTTTCGGTTCGTTGTCGGGCCAAATGGCTAAGACGTGTCGCCGATCCAAAAACATTAATTCCGGTAAATAATGTTCCGGTAACGGCACGGTAGCGATCGGCTTCAAAGCCTTTTCTAGATCGGCCTCAGTGCTGTTTGCACCTAAAGCATAAAAACGCAGTTCTCCTGGAACAGCCACTGTCAACCAGCGGCCGTCAGAATCAACAGTAGCTCTAAAAGCATCTGTGCCTTGCCTTAAACCCATGTCTAGTAAGCACTGAGGTTCCCAAGATCGATCGTTTACCCAGTAAATTTTGAGTGGAGTCAGAACGCAGCAGCCGTCAGCAGTAGGTAAAATGCCGCGTACGATTTCCGGCATAGATATCGTGCGCGGCATTTCTTCTGTAACTAGGTGTGTTTGCGGCTGACACCAAACCTTCACATCTTTATCTACAGCAGCGTAGAGATATTTTTCAGTAGCAATTAAAGCCGTCAGCGGTGCAGAAAGTATCACTGGCTTTGGTTGCGTCACCGCATAACGCATAGTCCGAACTAAATTAATAGTCGGCTGTGAGGCTTCTTGCTCTTCGACTTGGGCCAAAGACTCAGTTTCCGACTTCAGATTTTTAGCACGGCTGGTTGTGGGGTGTTCCCAAGGAATAATGCAGTCACCCAATTTCCTGACAGCGGGGTCGTACATTACCAGCCGCAGGGCTTGACCCATTTGGGAAGCACTGGCAAAGCGGCGCGCCGGCAGCTTTTCCAGAGATTTTTTGACTATGGCTTGCAAAGGCTCAGGAATAGCGTCAGGAAGTTGCAAGCGTTGATTCAGATGCGCCCACCTCAAGTCTCCGGGGGTGCCACCGAAAGGGCGGTAGCCCATTAGCAACTCAAACAATAGAATTCCCACTGCATATATATCTGACATGGGGGAATAAAGACCGTAAAATCGCTCAGGAGCCATGTAAGCGGGGGAACCTACGGTAGCGTCGGGAGAAAGTTCTTGGTGCAGGCGAGTTGTACCGATTTCTGGGAGTCGGCGGGCGATGCCAAAGTCAGACAGCCGGGGCGACCAACCTTTGGAGCCTAGAGTTAGGAGAATATTTTCGGGTTTGATGTCGCAGTGAACTACGCCTCGGCGGTGGGCGTAGTCTAAGCCTGCTAAAACTTCCATGACTAGCTGCAAACCTTCGAGCAGGCGCAAGGGACGGTCTTGTTTGAGCAGGTTGCGGAGGGTTCCTCCCTCGCAGTAGTCCATGACCAAGTACCTGCCTGTAGCTGTGTGTTCTAGAGCTCGGCAGGTAACGATGTTTGGGTGCTGTAAGGTGATCAGGAACCAGAGCTCTCGTAAAAATTCGCTAGTTGGGGCTTTTTGATGGCTGAGTTCTTTGAGAGCAACCAGTTGACTGGTGAGGCGGGAGTCTTTGGCGGGAGTTTCTCGAACGCTTGCACAAAAGACTCGACCAAATTGTCCTTGTCCGACTAGCCCTAAAATGCGGTACTTAGAATGTTGCATCGGTCTGTCTAATTATAGGAAAAGCTTGAGCTAGTATTAAAATATGTAAAGAATTCTGACCCAAATTCAAATTTTTGAATCGATCGCCAGGTACTGCTATGTTATCTCAGGTTCATTCTCAGCCTCCTTGAGAACGATCGCCCCATCCCACCTACTATAATCCTTGAGTCTCTCAGTCAGTATCAACTTTGTCGAATTCCGGTGTCCGATCTCGAACAGTCTGTGGCTGCTATTTTAGTCGATGGCGACTATTACAGTTTTTTTAAAGCTCTTCAGGAGCCAGAAAAGGTTTTAGCCATAGTGGCCAAGCTGGGAAATAGGAACGATCAAACAGCGATCACCAAAATTGCTAAGGGTTATGCTATCTGGGTTAAAGAACCGGAAGCCGATGCTGTCAAGCTATCTTAACCTTTTTGAGTGTTAGCCGGAATTTTTTTGGTTGTGAATATCTCGATCGTAATTTGCTAAATACTCAACCTAACAGAATCAAAAATTAAGATGGTTAAAATTATTAAACTTGAGCCAATTGCCGAAGAAATGGCAGTCGAGACGCGATCCAATATCCTGTCTGCCTTACTTTCCAAAGACTTAGACGTTCTAAAGGAATGCGGAGGGCGGGGTATGTGTGCTACCTGCCACGTTTACATTAAAGAAGGCATGGAAGCTTTGTCTGACATGAACCGTCGCGAAAGCAGGACATTGGAGGTCATTACTACAGCTAAAGGTAATTCGCGACTTGCTTGTCAGGCTCAAATTATGGGTGAGGGTGTAGTTGTACAGTTGCCTGCGGGGATGTATATTAATGCTATTGAAAATGTGGAAGCTCTGATCGGCCGCCGGGCCCAGCAAGATTTATTGCATCCAATTACGGGTCAAGTAGTTGTAGAATCGGGAAAGTTGATTACTCGTTCGATCGTCACTCAGCTTAATGAAACCCGCTTCCAAGTAGGACAGTATTTAGTTCGGACTAAAGAAGCGTGAGCTACCAACACTAATATAATTGCGGCTCCGGGACGGGGCGCCAATTAAATTAAAACTTGATATGTTGGATTTGAACAGATTGTTGCCCCAAAGAAAAAAATCATATTATGTTGAGTCAACTTGCGCGTTTGAGTACGGAAGCAGATGGACGCTACGCCACGGCTGACGAACTCCAATTTTTGAAAGACTATTTTCAGTCTTTAAATCACCGAATGAGTGCTTATAAGAAGATTCAAGCGGCTGAGAAAGAAATTATTCGGCAAGTGGAAGCAGAAATGCAGTCTCTTGACCCTAGTTTATTTCGCCGGGGGTCTCAAGATGTGACGGCAAAGTGGCGTGTAGATGCTCTGCGGGTGTTGAGGCACTCGGCGGCAGCACTTTTAATTAATGATACTGAACGGTTGCGCGATCGGCTGCTGCTTTGGTTTCAAACTATTTTAGGCGCTTTTCAAGCTCGAAATAGTTCGGGTGTTACTTACGATGTGATGAAAAAGGTACTAAAACAATATCTGACTGCTGAAGAAGTCAGCCTATTTTTTCCGATTCTGGACATCAACCGCACTGTACTGGGCAAATAATCAAGGGAGATGTCAGACGATTTGAGATTTGAGTTGAGATGGAGAACGAATGATGACATAAGGATTTGGACCAGTGGCCGACAGTTGCATTTTTTAGGGAAACTGCACTCAGCTTAACCTCGATAAATTTTACCGTTAGGAAGAATAGCTCCCATCAAGTTAGCTCCTCTCAAATCCGCTTCAGTGAGAATGGCTCCCCGGAGGTTTGCTGCTGTCAAGTCAGCTTTCCGCAAGTTGGCTTTACTCAGGTTAGCTTTGCTCAAGTCAATTTCATGCAGGCAACAGTTAGAAAGGTCGGCATCAATCAGGTAGGCTCCGCTCAAGTTGGCTTTGCTAAGGTTTGCCCCGCTCAAGTTGGCTTCCATCAAATAAGCACCGCTGAAATTGGCTTCGTTCAACAATGCCTCTGCCAGATTAATTCCCGTTAAAAGTTTGCCGCTCAAGTCTACACCGCCCATATCGGCCCGGCTGAGGTTGATACCGCTTAAGTGGCAGCCATTCAAAGTAATCTTCCTGAGGTAGGTTTTGCTGAGGTCTGCTTTGCACAAGTTGGCTCTCTCCAAGCAAGCTTCGGTGAGGTCTGATTCGCTCAAACACGCGCCGTTTAAATAAGCTTGAGTGAGGTTAGTTTGCCTAAGATTAGCTTTCAACAGGTTGGCTTTGCTGAGGTTGGCACGGGTTAAGTTGGCTCCGGCTAGGTTGGCTTTGGACAATTCGGCTCCGGTGAGCTGTGCTTCGCTTAAGTCGGCTTCTTTGAGACTGGCTAAACTCAAGTCTGCGTCTTTCAAGTTGGCCCCGTTGAGATTGGCTTTAATCAGATAGGCTTTACTGAGGTTTGCCTCGCCGAGAAAGGCTTTGGTTAGTTTGGCCGCGCTCATATCTGCGCCTGTGAGATTGGCATTTGGGAGAATTGCTCCGGTCAAGTTTGCCCAATTCAGGTGAGCTCCGGCGAGGTTGGCGCCGCTGAGGTTGGCGCCGCTGAGGTTGGCGCCGCTGAGACTTGTGGCGATGAGGTTGGCGCCGCTGAGATTGGCTCCGCTGAGGTCGGCTTTGCTGAGGTTGGCTCGGCTCAGATGGGCTTTGGTGAGGTTGGCACCACTGAGATTAGCGCCTATTAAGTATGGTCGGTGCTGGTGTTGGTTGAGGTTGTCCAAACGTAGAGTAGGGGCATTGCTGGAACGGTATAAATCGATCGGACTCAAGACAATGCCGCGCAGGTTTGCCAGTCTAAAATCTCTTTCGCCGGCTGCATATCGATTTAGAAGTTCATTGGCGTCCATTAAGTTCGAGCTAAAAGTTTGAGGTTGTGGTTGCTTTTAAATTCTATTAGTTTGTTGAGTCAGTTATGAATTGTCTAGCTGCGAATTGCAAACGTTTTTTAATATAACTAAAACCCAATTTTTAACTAAGCTAATTTTTTGATAATTTAACTTATTGTTTCGATATTTGGGTGGATGCAATGGCTGCCGAATAATTTATATGATACGGGAGAATCTCCGGCTTTGTAATTTTTTATGATAGCGCTCTCCCGGAAGAGGCCGTGTTGTATAACCTGTGCGAGCTGGAACAGCAACAAATGCAAAATTTAGATGTTTCCTCTGATAGCAGTGTCCCCAAAAAGGTAACTGTAGCTTTGTGTTGCCTCGCCTAGCATTCATCATAACATATTGTCTCAATTACCGACAATCTGTAAAGCTTCGAGCGAGAGGAATGCAAGTCCTGATTATTATTAGAGGACTTTGCGTTCCTCTAGATTTAACTCCCTCTTATTACGCTCGTCTTTTTTGGACACTATCTCAGTGATTCCCGATCAAAAGTCGAAAATATAAAATGGTATGACAGCTATTAGGTATCAAATCATAGCTGTCAAATAAGTCAGTTTTTAAGGAGGCCAAGTTGACGAATAATAGCTTCGTGAGCTTCTCTTTCTTCAACCATAGAACTTGCTGGTTGGAGGCGATCGCGCAGCCCTAAAATAAAGCGGTTGCAGTCGGAACCCAAGGATTCGCAGGAGGTTTGCACGCAGTGGAGTTCTCGACCTGTAAGCTGACTGAAGAACGAACTTAAGATGCCTGCTTCCAGAAAACAGGCTGGCCACTTCGATTTGGGGGCTGTTTTGGCAAAAAGAGAGTTGGTAATTTTTACTATTAAAAATCCCTGTTCTGAATAGCTGGGGTCAACTTCAAATTTTCCCCATCCGTGGGTTTTCCAGCACTGTTGCAAGGACTGAAGAAATTCTACCATTTCCATTTCGGAAACTGGCTGACCGTAGTATTCGCTGACTTCTTCGCAAAAACGCACGTAGAAGTTTTTCCCCCACCAACGACCGCAGTTAAAAAGAACGAGCCGGGAGGCTTGACCGGTTTCTTGTTCTAAGCCGATATAAATGGCTTGAATTAGTGTTTCTGGGAGGGCTATGAGTCGATCGCCCCGGCGGTTTTCGAGCAGGCCGAGTTCGAGGTCGCCTCGGACGTAGGCATCGCTGGCAAAGTAGTTTCCAGGGAGTCGGGGTTGTTTGAGCAAGTCGGCAATATTAATCATCGCTAATTGGGAATTGGGAATTGGGAATTGGGAATTGGGAATTGGGAATTTGCCTATTCTTGATTACCTTGATCGATAATCATTGACTTTGCTTGGTCAAAAAATGGTTGCAATATAGCTCGGGCTTGCTCGGAAAGCAGTTCTTTTAAACGAGTTTGCAGCAGGTTGCAAACAGTTGCTTCGATCTTTGTAGTTTGGTGGGCTTCGACTATGCCGGAAACCCAGTCGAGGAGTCGCTGTTCGAGAAAATTTTGATCGTTGAGCAGCATGGCCATAGCACAGTACCGCAAGACTAACAGCCAGTGTTTGAGCGATCGTTCTAAGGTTTCTTCTTTTTCGTCGGGGAATGTTTCTTGTAGCTTGTTGGCTACTGGTTGGAAGATGCTTGCTTCCTTCTCTCGCAAAAATTCGTAAATTTTTAAGCGCTGGGACAAAGTTGCAATTTGACGCTTAAAAAGTATTAGTTCTTCGCCTTTTAAAAAGCGATTTTCTGCCCTATCCAGCAGCGCCTCAATCTCAGGGTGCATGATTTTAATTAATTGGTAATCGGTTATTGATAAAAAAGTCAGTTGGCTGTTGGCTGTGGGCTGTTGGCTGTGGGCTGTGGGCTGTGGGCTGTTGACTGTGGGCTGTTGACTAACAACTGCCAACTAACAACTAGCAACTACCAACTGACAACTGCCAACTAGCAACTAGCAACTAACAAGATTAAAACAGGTCGAATAGGTCGTCAATGGTGACTTCTGCGGGTTCGGAAATAGAAATTACTGGCACTGGTGGGGGTAGGGGCAGGGCGCCGACTTCTGGAACTCCTTCCCAAGAAATAGCTTGAAAAAAGTCGGCTACCGATCGGGTTAAAGTCAGCACGCTTCCGGGAGTCGAGCCATTTTGGGTTTCTAAAGGTTTTCCCAGCCAATTGTAGTTACCAAAGAAGTCTTGGACAGACTTGTCTAACCATGAAGTTTGACTTTTCATCTTTCTTCCTGCCTGGAGAGTTTCACCATCGCAGTCTCGATCGCGAATTGGTGGGAGGAAAGGCAGGGCAGGGTATGTGCCTTTCCAGGTTGTTTACCGCAATATTTCACCGTGTTGTAGTCGATTTTCAATATCGCGGGCGTTAGCACCTTCGTTGAGCCAGAATGCTGCTGCATCAATTTTATCTGGGTTGCCGAGGAGGAATTTACAATAGGTTTCTCCCATTGAGTAACATTGGAGTTCTATGCAACTCAGAGGCTTTTTGACGAGAGATCCGAAGAAACCGGCAAACAAACCGGCATATAGGTGACAAACTGGTTTGCCCACGTCGCCCAAGGTGCGAGCAACTGCTGAGTCGTAGAGGTTGATGAAGATGCACCCGTGTTTGCGATCGCTCATGTCAACTTCCCAGCGACCCCAACCTTGAGCTGTGAATGGCCACCACCAAGTTTCTAGCAAAAACATCAGATTCGACTGGCGAATATTTTGGCTGAATTCGGTGCTAAACCATTTTTGAAAAAATTCGGAATCTTGGAGTCCCCACTGACAACCAATAGTATACATGATTACAGAAGAAGCTGGGCCTACTTCTTCTTCGAGTCCTTCTACCAAGCCTATGATGAAGTCTTCGCTAGTAAAAATGTTGCGCGACTCGTTCCAGTCGTTGATTGTACCAAACTGGCGATCGAAGGCAAAAAAATCCTGAAACCTATAATGGTTGTGACTTTTAGGATGCTTTTGCTTGAGTGGCGATTCGCTGCGGGTGGAGATTTCTTTTTGAGCTGTAGAGACCATTTAGCGGGTTACTCCTGTTTGGTGTAGTTTGCAGAAAATTAGAATCAAATAGAACAAATAGAGCGGCCTGTGTATCCAATTTAACGTCATTTTTCTGAATAGAGGCATAGGGTAGAATTTTTGACTGTAATAATGTTGAAATGTGAAAATTTGAGGATGCTGAATTTGGGTGCTTGTTGGGCTTCTGCCTTGGGACAACTTCTATCTGAGGGCCGGAGCCTAAAGTGGGTATAAGGTTAAACGACTATGTGTTATCGTTTTGTGCAAGCTGTTCACTATATATATAGGGTATATGGGGATGAAACATCACGCTTGTATTGCAATAGGCATCAATCAATATCAGTTACTCCAGCCTTTGAGTTATGCCCAAGAGGATGCAGAGGCACTGTACGGTTTTTTGACTGAGGAGGCTGGTTTTGCGCCGGAGGGATGTCTGCTGATGACGGATAGCTCGCCGTCGCTGTGGGGTCAGTCAACGTATCCGAATCGCGAAAATATTCTGAGGTTGACGCAAAACCTGTGCGCGGAACACTTGCAACAGGGAGATATACTCTGGTGTTTTTTTAGCGGCTACGGTGTGAGCTATGAAGGGAAGGATTATTTGATGCCGGCTGATGGGAATCCGGCTGACATTGGGGGTACGGGGATTCCGGTAGAGTTGCTGTTGAATACTCTGAAAAATGCTCCTACGGAAACGGTGTTGGTGCTGGTTGATATGAACCGCAGCCAGATTGTGAAGGCGGGTGAAACGATCGGTTCTCAAACGGCGGATCTGGCGCGGGAGTTGGAAATCCCGACGGTGCTTTCTTGCCGCCCGAATCAAGTTTCGCGGGAAACTTCTGCTTTGCGTCAGGGGTTTTTTACGACGGCGCTTTTGGAGGGGCTGCGATCGGGACAGTGTACGACGCTTAAGGGTTTAGACCGTTTTTTGAGCGATCGGCTCCCGGAGCTGTGCGACCATCATTTGCGTCCGAAACAAGAGCCTTTGATGGTGGTGAATCCTCCGGGAAAGGCTCATTTGGTGATTTTGCCGGATGCCAATGGGGTGCCAACTGCTGCGTTGGCCGGACGCAATGGCAATATGACGGTTGGTGTGGCTGATGGGTTGGATCGCGGACAAATGGCGGTGGCTACGGCTCGCATCGATCTGCCTGATGCTGGCAATGCCATTGATGCGCCGGTTGACAGGCCGCCTGTGTCTCCGGCAAATGCTGTCCCGGCAGCAGGTGGGGGGGGCGATCGACCGAACTTGCAAAAGCCGGAGGATGCGGATAACGGCGGCTCGGACAAGTCATTTTTGCAGCAGCTAGTTTTGTGGAGTGGAGCTACGGCTTTGGTGCTGCTGTTGGGTGTTTTTCTGACGAACAGATCCATTTTTATTGGTCAGCAGGAAGCAGATCCTCGATCGCCTGCTGAGAATGCCCAAAACCCTCCGCCTCAAAAATCTACTGGTGCTGTGAAGCCGCAGAACCAACTGCAGACGGTGCAAGCAGGGAATGGTACCAAGCAGGCTCCGTCGAGCCAGCAGGTGTGGGCTGAGGCGAAAACTTTCCTCAAGGATGGTTCGGCTTCTAGTTTTAATCGAGCGGTGGTTAAGGCTCGAACGATTCCGGCTAGCGATCCGCTCTACCCGCAGGCTCAGCAGGATATTGAGCGCTGGAGTTTGACGATTTTGGATATTGCTAACGGGCGGGCGACGCGGGGCGATTTCTCTGGGGCGATCGGGGCGGCTAAATTGATGCCTGATGTAAATAAGCCGGTTTACAATCAGTCGAAAGAGGCGATCGCTCAGTGGGAGGAATTATCGAAAGAGCAGCAGGTAAATACTGCTTTGCTATCGGCGGCCAAGGGTCAAATTAAGCGGGGGGCTGCTTCTTCTTACAGTAAAGGCATCCAGCAAGCTACTAAAATTCAGCCCGGTGAGCCGAAGTATGAAGAATCTCAGAAGTTGATTGGAGAGTGGAGCGAAGCTATTCTGAAAATTGCTCAGTTGCGCGGCTCTCAAGGAAAGCTGAAAGAGGCGGTTGAAACTGCTTCCCTGGTGCCGTCGGGTACTAAGAGTTATCAGTCGGCTCAGAAGGCGATCGCCAGTTGGAAAGCTAAGCTGAAACGATAGAAAAAAGGTTGATTTAGTTGATAATTTCCCGGTTTCTGCCGGGAAATTATTTTAGCTACAAAAAAGCGGAGATCGTTCTTGACACTGCCAGAGGATACCTACACCTTGATTAAAACCGATAATTTTATCCACCACTTCCCCTGCGCCGATTCTGTCGCAGGGGATTTTATGTGCTGTGGGAT
>NZ_JADEWV010000466.1 GCF_015207455.1 Microcoleus sp. LEGE 07076 | reverse complement strand
GTGGGTCGGGTAATTCCGAAAATGCTTCTACAATTGCTAGCGAACTCATAAATCATAAGTTAGGGTGAATCCGAGTTCTCAACTCTAAACCTAAACCCTGCCTACTGTCTAGAACGAAATAGCCCTGGATAATAGGCTGAGTTTGCATAGAATTAGTCCCTCGCTGGAATTTTCACGTTATAGGGTGGGTTAACAGCTTGAATGATGAGGCTTTCTAATTCTGATGATAGCTGAATCCATTGAGTAAAATCTAGTTGGTAAAAGGCGATGCGGATGTCTGTGGCTTTCAATCCTTCAATGAATGCCCAAAGTAAAGCTTTGTGACCACCGCGAAAGCGATCGCGCAGTGTTCTGGTGAGAGCCAATGTAGAGGATTCCAAGGCTGCGATGTTTGACAGCGTAGATACCAGCCCTCATCGGAAGTTCGCGAAATTCTTTGGAAAGGGTAATACAATCCTGAGAGGGAGTGGATGCAAGAATATTTAGTATGGCTTGGGCTTCTTGCTGAATAGATTCAGGCATAGCAGTGGGAAAGTTTGCAGTTGTTTCATCCTACAGGACGATCGCCCCTGTCCATCCACAAGACCGTGAAGCGGAGCTATCCCGAGCGTGAATCGCCCTTTCCATATAGCCAAAAATAGCCAAAAAGTAATCGCACTTTTTGACTTATGCCAAAAGGTCGATCGCTCTTTTGGCATCTGGTATAGATGAAGGGCGATCGCACTTTCCTGCAAAAACATTCGCAACCAAAAGGGCGATCGGGCGGACGTTGAGTTGAGGAGATAGAGCGCCCTTTTTTGAGAAAAAGGAGGAAAGGGCGATCGCATAAGCCAGCATTTTCAATACACTTCATCATGACTGCCAATGTCTAGCAAAAGAATTTCTTCATCTGGCAACTCGGGATTTTGAATAAAATCAAATACAATCCGACAGTCATATTCCACAGTACAAGCCCAAGAGCCAGCTAATTGACCTTTTAGTTTGTGTGTTTGCGGTGATGGATCGAAAGAGTTTTCTGCCAAAAATCTCAAGACATCTTCCACTTTGGGCTGTAGATCCGGATGTTTGCTGATCAGGGCTTTGTAGGCACGTTTAAATGAGGGAGCAAAAGTGATAGTTTTCAACTGTTTAGCTCCGCGATCGCTTCATCAACTGTACCTCGAAAGACGTTGCCAGATTGATAATCCTGTTTTCCTTGTGCAATGTTAGCGGCAATTTCGGCGCGACGGCGATCGCTCAGTCTGCGCTGCATGATGACAAGCAGATTGGTTTGTTCGTCTACAGACAAGGTTTCGATCGCGTCTAAAATGCTGTCAAATGTTAAGGTTTGCATGGTGAGTTAGATTGGGAGGCT
>NZ_JADEWV010000197.1 GCF_015207455.1 Microcoleus sp. LEGE 07076 | reverse complement strand
TCCTAGAACTAGGAACCTTGTCGGGGGGTTCGGTTTGGGCAGGCGGTTGGGGCATAGGGGCGATCGGCTGTACGCTGTCTTATTTTTATTGTAATGTCACCGCCACAGTGATTTAACCTTTCTGGAGAATGACGATCCCAACTTGACAAAATCTTTAAAATTCATACCATAGGTTTGTTCGGAGCTTTAAATGGAGCTAAGCCTGGAGTAGCAATGGTTACAAAACCTTGACAAAAGCTCTGTTAACCTGGTAGCCATTAGTGATAAGGGAAGCTCGCCGCTGTGGGATCTGCAAGTATTTCAATTGTTGAAGGGAATCCGCACCTGCGATCGCTCTTGGGCTGGCATTTACAGCAAGTCGGTCACTGGGTGCACCAGTCAGCAGATATCAGTCACGCTAGGGAAATATTTTTTAGCCGTCAGCCAACCCTAGTCATTCTGGATGCCCAATTGCCGGATGGGGACGGTTTGGAATTTTGTCGCTGGCTCGGGCTGCAGCAGCAATCGCTGATTTTGATGCTGTCGGCGCGGAATTCGGAAGCGGATATTGTTGAAGGTTTGAAGTCAGGGGCAGACGATTACCTGACTAAACCTTTCGGGATGCAAGAGTTTATGGCGAGGGTGGAGGCTTTGATGCGCCGCAACCGCACGATGATACCGCCGGCGACGCTCGAGTGCGGGCTGCTGAAAATTGATTTGGTGCAGCGCCGAGTCAGGTTGTACGAGCAACACATCGAGCTGACTCCTCAAGAATTCAGCCTGCTGTACGTGCTGGCTCAAGCTGGAGGAGTGCCCCTGTCGCGCTCCGATTTGCTGCGTCGGGCCTGGCCTGATGCGATTGACAACCCCCGGACGATCGACACTCACGTACTCTCTTTGCGTAAAAAAATCGAAATCGACCCGCGTCAACCGAGCCTAATTCAAACTGTGCGGAATGTCGGCTATCGGCTAAATCTGGAGTTTTTGAATACAAATCAACTGCATTCACCAGAAGACAGAGGGGTAGAAACCAGGTTTGTCGAAACAAAACCGGCCTCGGCGGGTTGAAGAACCGACGGTTAAATTTACCCGCTCTGGTTGACACCGCAGGTGAGCGGACTACCCTTGGGGAAGGCTAACAGATTTTTGTAAACCTGGTTTCTACCGCTGTGCGATCGCGTTTTGGGCGATCGCATCTGTTTTTGCCGCCATAATAAAATCGTTGCGGTGCAGTCCAGAAATCGCGTGAGTCCACCACGTTACCGTAACTTTCCCCCACTCGGTTAACAGCGCCGGGTGATGTCCTTCAGTTTCTGCGACTTCGCCGACGCTGTTTGTAAAGGCGATCGCACTTTTGAAATCCGGGAATTTGTAAGTGCGTTCTAACTGAGGAATGCCATTTTTTTCAATCAAATTCCAGTCGGGAATTTGAGGCTTAAGTTGGACAATTTCGTAAGCTGTGACGCGGGGAGAGTTTGGGAGGCAGGCGGCACATTTTTCTTGCGGTAGGGTGGGCATAAATTGCTTTTTAGTTAGATGATAGTTTTCTGAGTATTCTATTAGGACTAAGGATCGTGAATTAAATAATTTACAGATAATTGTGGGATGGGATCTATAGCCCGTCCTTTCTGCACGGGCCAGATGCCCATCTCACAAGAACAATAAAAATGGTAAGTTATTAAATTTTCATTCCTAAGCTAAAGGTACATAACTAATGCGATCTAGATATTCATCATCATCAGCCGCCTCTGCAATTAATACTAAATCGGCAATCACTTGACCGACATCTGCTTGACGGCGAAGCACCAAAATTTCTGGTAAATGATGACCTGTGCTTAAATGACCTGCCAAGTGAAATGGCATTGAACGGCGGTTTTTAGTTATCAGTGAAAAACCATTTTCTTCACACCAAACTAGAATTTCTGGATCGAGTGTGCCTCTAGGTGGCACGCCTGAATCGCCAACCGTGCGGACAATTAAATTCGGTAGATAACGCAATAGCTGTTCGCGATATAATGGCGGCATATTTTCATCGATAAGGACTGAATTGCCATTTATTGTGCAGCCAGATTCGCTTCGCGTTCTGCTTTTAACTTCCGAAGCCGGAACACAACAGGGGGAGGATTTTCATCGTGTCCTGCCTGTGCTTTTAGAGTGTACTCCAACCAATCTTCTACATACTTTCCTACAATTTCGGGATTTTGTAGATAGTAAAAAATTGTAGCGTAAATCTGCTCTAAAGTTACTGTCGGAAACAGCTCTGCTATGACTTCTGGTGATTTCTTACCATAAATGTATTCATCAAGAATATCCTCGATCCCAATGCGCGTCTCTTTAATGCGAATATCATCATCCGCCCAAAAATCAAAATAGTCTTTTAATTGTTTTGGTTGGTTGAGTACACTTACTTTAACTGTTTTGGTCATTGTCTCTGGATAGCTATCGAACACTTAACCAATTTTAATTATAGCAGGAGCGCTGTGAGTCAGGCTGAGGTAAATAGAAGTTCGATCGCCCTTTTTGTCCAGACTGATGAAAAGAGCGATCGCGCTTTCTACAAAACCCGCCCAATTTAGGATTAACCGTTCAAGAGTCGATCGGGAACGATGCCGGATTCCCGCAGCCTTTGCACCAAAGACTCTAACCTAGCTTCGGCTTGTTCGGCGCGCTGTTGTTCTTGTTCGGTGCATCGACTTCATCATACAATCGGGAAACTCCCACAACTCCAAACCAATCCGGGCCCTTGTACCAAAGCGGATGACGCACGTCATAGTAAAGATTCATGTCGCTTCCGCTAAATATTTGGGAAGCTGAATAGGTGGAAGGGCCGAAGGTGTAGCTCAGCAACTGTGATTGCAAGCCGTGAAATTGATCAGGCTTCCCAGGTTCCTCCGCATTTTCGCTAGGTAGATCGTACATTGTCGGGAGTGTTTCTTTGGGCGATCGGGGCGGCTCTGTTTGAGGCACGGGATATTTAAAAGGAAGCATAAGCAGTGGCAATAATAATTGATATTATTTTAACTCAATCCAAGAGTAATAAGGGGAGGACAAAAGTATTTTCTATTAGTCTGCGGAGGCGGACTTTGTGTGTGTAGAGGCGGTTTCAACCGCCGATTCATCTACTCACCCTCTTCTTCAACTTTTTGTACATCAATCGCCCCTTCCCGAAACGGGCAACCCTTGCAAAAATGAAGCCTCGAAACTTCCTCGGTGTTTAAAACTTGTTCCAGAGGGCAGCGCAACTGTTCCTCTTCATTTTTGTCAAAACAGAGGTGGAAACCCACCAAACCAACAGTCAGCACTAGCCCCGCCGAAGAATTGAGAGCACCGACTACAGTACCCACAACCGCTTCTGCAATCATCCATCCATGCTGTTTCGACAATCCCATAAATCATTCCCAAACTCAACTAAATTGAGTATCAAATTTCGGGATACCCTAATGCCCAACAATGGCTGCAACTCTGCTATACTAGGAATTAGGGATATTCGGGACGGTCATTCGGTATCGGGAATCCCGAAACTTTTTTAGCAACTTATTTTGAAAATCTATGCCCAATCTGGGAGAAGGCGATAAGTCTTGGCAGCGAGTCAAGGATTTGGTGGAGGCGCTGCTAGATTATAAGTTAAATAATAGAAATGACATCACTCATCTGGTCGCCGAATGGGAAGATGAAACAACTACTAATTTGCACGTCACGGCGACGCTGGAATCCCTGCGCCACTTGCTGAAAGATAACAATGCCTTAAATGCCTTCAAACCAAATAAGACAACATCTGACAAGCAAGTTAGACTGTATATCGGTGAGGTACTGAATAATTATCTCGACAAAAATCTGAAAATTCTGAAGAATCACATCCCGGAGTCGGAAAGACGGGGCAATTCAAATAAGAATTTCACTCTGAAGCTGTGGAGTAAAAACCAAACAGAGAATTTGCAAAAGTTGGCAGAAGTGTGGGGCGGTGCACCAGGTATCAGTATTTCGATTAACAACAGGCAAAATACTGAGGAGAAAACCGAGAGTAATGCTACGACAGATTGCCCTCCCGATAAATCAATCCGGGTGGCTGTTTCTCAGATGCCCGAATCGGTGCCTGTGTGGAAAGGGCGCGATGAATTGGTGGCAAAATTAACTGCTAAATTAGTACCGATACTACCCGATGGAAGTTCGCCCCCGAAAGTATTGGTGATTGTCGGGCAAGGCGGTATGGGTAAAACGAGTTTGGCGATTAAACTTGTCGAAGGATTGGGGATGAATTGGCAGCATTCGGTTTCTCAAGCTGGGAAAAGTTTGCTGGCGGGCGGTTATGAGTGCGTGATGTATTTCAAGGTATATAAAGGAATTAGTTTTGATGAAGTGGCTGGATTTGTGTTAAGTGAAGGTTTGGGGATTCCGGGGGCGGCGGAGTTGAAAAAGCCTGAAGAAAAAATTGCAAAAATTATGATGGGTTTGCACCAAACTCGCTGTCTGTTGATACTCGACAACCTGGAACCTATTTTGCGTTCGGCGGTTGAGGGGGAAAATCCAGATGGTTTTGATTCGTCGCAAGTACATCGAACGATTTCACCGGATTGGGGTAAGTTGCTGAATGCTTTGGTTTATCAGCAGCACCAATCGCAAACAATTTTAACCAGCCGGGAAGTGCCTGGGGATTTGGCAGATACCCGCTATCCGGGGTTAGCGCCGGATGCGGAATTGGTGCATATTGAAGTGTTGCAAGGGGTGGATGAGAGGGCGAGTGTGGAGATTTTGCAGCGACAGTTGACTGATAAATTGGCTGATTTGCAGTGGATATCTCGGCGGGTTGAAGGTCATCTTTTTTTATTAACTCAATTGGTGGCTATCGGCAAGGGAAAACCGGGATCTTTGCGGAAGCATCCTGAATTGGTAACGAAGAAGGTGGAACCGATGTTGCGAGAACAATTGGCGAGGCAAAGTGCAGCGGCAAGAGATTTAGTCTCTCGGATGTGTGTGTTGCGAGTGCCTATAGATGTGAGGGGTTTAACTTTTTTGCGACTGTATACGGATGTTGAAAAAGATATCCGCTTTGAATTAGCAGCAATATCAGAAGAACCGGCGGAATTGACAGATGCAGAAATTAGCGAGACAGCAGCACTTTTAGAGCGATTAGTCGGTGCTAGTTTGGTGCAGAGTCGCTATGATGAGGATAAATGTGAGGATTTTTACGATTTGCACCGGGTGATCGAGGAGTTTTTGCAAGGGGAATATCGACAGGAATTGCCACAACTGCTGGAAAGTGTGTATAAGTTTTACTGCACTGGTAAAAATGTGGAAAATCCTCAAACTTTAGCAGATTTACAATCTGTTATGGAAGCTCAACATTTTGCCTTTAGGTTGGGCAATTATGGGGAAGCTTACTATTTAATCCCAAATGAATATTTAAGACTATGGGGATACTGGAATTTATCAAAAGAATTGCACGAGCAAATTTTACCTCATGTTGAAGGCGAGCGACGTTCCTATTGCTTGATAGAATTAGGTGCAATTCATCGGTATTTTGGGAATTGGGATTTAGCAGAAGAATATTTTAAAGATGCGTTGTCAATGGAAGAAGAAAATAGTAATCAGAGCGGGATTGCTACTTCGTTAGGGATGTTGGGAGATATTGAGCGAAATCGCGGCAATTGGGATGAAGCTGAGCGACTTTACCGGCAATCTTTGGCTTTGATGACAGAATTGGGCGATCGCGCGGGGATGGCAACTTGTTGGGGAGTGTTGGGAGATATTGAGCGAAATCGCGGCAATTGGGATGAAGCTGAGCGACTTTACCGGCAATCTTTGGCTTTGAGGACAGAATTGGGCGATCGCGCGGGGATGGCATCTTCTTGGGCATCGTTGGGAGATATTGAGCGAAATCGCGGCAATTGGGATGAAGCTGAGCGACTTTATCGGCAATGTTTGGCAATTGAAACAGAATTGGGCGATCGCGCGGGGATGGCAACTTCTTGGGGATTGTTGGGAGATATCGAGCGATTGCGTGGCAATTGGGATGAAGCAGAACAGTTAAAGCGACAGTCTTTTCAGTTGCGACAAGAATTAGGCGATCGCGCGGGGATGGCTTCTTCTTGGGGAGTGTTGGGAGATATTGAGCGAAATCGCGGCAATTGGGATGAAGCTGAGCGACTTTATCGGCAATGTTTGGCATTGATGACAGAATTGGGCGATCGCCAAGGGATAGCAACTTCGATCGGTTGTCTGGGAGAAAATGAACTCGGTAAAGGCAATCTAGATGCAGCAGAACAACTGTTAACAGAAGCTTTAGACAAAATGGAAAAACAGGGGATGACTTGGCATATTGCCGAAACTAACTACTGTTTCGCGCAACTTAATCGCAAGCGCGGCAACACAGAAATTGCTCAAAAACATTACGATACAGCACATCGAATTTTTCAACAATTGGGAGCGGCGAAGGATTTGGAAAGAATCGAGAAAGAATGGCATAAATCTGATTAGAAAAGGAGAAACCCGGTTTCTGAGTCTCGCGCCTAGTCCAAGAAACCGGGTTTCTGCGACAATTTACGCCTCCTGACGAGATTGTTTGAAGAAACCCGGTTTCTGAGTCTCGCGCGCTTAGTCCAAGAAACCGGGTTTCTGCGACAATTTACGCCTCCTGACGAGATTGTCTGAAGAAACCCGGTTTCTGAGTCTCACGCGCTTAGTCCAAGAAACCGGGTTTCTGCGACAATTTACGCCTCCTGACGAGATTGTCTGAAGAAACCCGGTTTCTGAGTCTCGCGCTTAGTCCAAGAACATTTAGAAAGAAAGGACTTTTCTTGTAGGGACAAAGGCCAAGCCGTCTCCTCCGTTTATATCATTTCAACCGATCGCCTTTTTGATCAAATCCAACTTCCCCTTATACGGAGCATACCGCCATTGCAACTCCAGCCAGAATGACTTTTGCAGCACACTTTTGTAATGTGAAAAAGTATCAAAACTGGCTTTCCCGTGATAGCTACCGATGCCACTTTCGCCAACTCCGCCAAAAGGTAAGGTTGTAACTCCGACTTGCATAACCGTGTCGTTGATGCAAACTCCCCCGGAAGAAGTTTCGCGCAAAACTCGTTCTTGTTTCTGCTTATCCTTCGAGAACAAATACAAAGCTAGCGGTTTGGGGCGGGCGTTGATTTGGGCGATCGCCTCTGAGAGTTCTTCATACTCCAAAACGGGCAAAATCGGGCCAAAAATCTCATCCTGCATCACCGGCGCATCCCAGGAAACCTTGTCAATTACCGTCGGCGCAATATATTTGTCTTCGACGTTAGTTTGGCCACCAACGACAATTTCACCATCTTTGATAAACTCTGCCAAACGTCCTAAATGATGCTGATTGATAATTCGGGAATAGTCGGGACTTTTCTGCGGAGCGTCGCCGTAAAACTCGTGAATTGACGCTTTTATTGCTTGCATCAAAGCGGGTTTAACTTTTTTGTCAACTAACAGGTAATCGGGAGCGATACAAGTTTGACCGGCATTGATAAATTTGCCCCACGCAATGCGTCTTGCAGTATATTCAACTTGAATGTCTGAGTCTACAATGCAAGGACTTTTGCCGCCCAATTCTAAGGTGACTGGTGTCAGGTGTTTGGCTGCGGCTTCCATAACTATTTTACCGATTTTTGTGCCTCCAGTAAAGAAAATGTGGTCGAATTTTTCGGCTAGCAATTGTTTGCTGATTTCCACGCCTCCCTCGACGGCTGCTACGTAGGCGGGATCGAAGGTTTTGGAAATCATGTCGGCGACAACTTCGGAAGTGTGCGAGGCGATTTCCGAAGGTTTGAGGATGGCGCAGTTGCCGGCGGCGATCGCCCCGACCAAAGGTGATATCATGAGCTGAAATGGGTAATTCCAAGGCCCGACGATCAAAACTACGCCTAAAGGTTCCGGGTAAATGCGGGCTGAGGCGGGGAATTGGTCGATCGAAGTTGACACTTTTTTCGGTTTTACCCAAGATTTCAGGTTTTTGATGGCATAATTAACTTCGGCGATAGATGCAATTTCAAAATAAGCCTCAAACTCCGGTCGATTCAAGTCAGCCTTGACAGCAGCGACTATTCGTGATTGATTGAGTTCGATCGCGCTTTTGAGTTTCTTCAGTTGTTCGATCCGAAAATCTACATCTTTCGTTTTCCCAGTCGCAAAAAATTGCCGCTGCTGCTGGATAATATCGCTGATGCCGATTACCATTTTTTGTCCTCCATGTCTATAAATAAATGTTACAACAGGACAAGGGAAATGGGGTAAAATTGAAATGTTGCACCATTCTTAAGAACGGGCAAGATGCCCGTTCCACCAAAATTCAAAGTTCTTGTGGAATGGGCATCTTGCCCGTTCCTAAAATAGTTTACTAAAATCGATTACCAATTACCAATTATACCGTTAACTCATGAAAATATCTAGAAACGATTTTTTTTTCTATTCCTGCTGGCTGCTTTGTTTGTTTGCAGTAGCAGGATGTACCTCTAATTCCCAAAAACAAGTTGTCATCTGCTCGAAAGACTTTACCGAACAACTGATTCTAGCAGAAATTTTAGCTATTCACATCGAAGCCAAAACCGACATCAAAGTAGAACGCGAACTCAACCTCGGAGGTGCGCTTTGCCATCAATCCCTAGCAACGGGTAAAATCGACTTGTACGTCGAATATACGGGCACAGGTTTTACCAACATTCTCAAACAAAAACCGATTTCCGATCCCAAAAAAGTCCTCGATTACCTCAAACAAGAATATCCCAAACAGTTTCAAGCAGAATGGACTGAACCGCTGGGATTTAATAACAGTTTTGCGATTATTATGCGCGGAGACGAGGCTAAAAAACTCAATTTACAAACTCTCTCGCAATTGGGAAAAGCTGCACCAAAACTGCGGGCTGGTTTTGGCCCGGAATTTAAAGACAGAGAAGATGGATTTCCTGGATTGGCTAAAACTTACGGGATTAAGTTTGCCGAAGAACCGAAGGAATTGCTGTTAGGACTGCTTTATCAAGCGCTGCAACAAAAAGAGGTTGATGTGATTGCTGGAAATACGACGGACGGTTTGATTCAAAGCTTGGGTTTGGTAGTGCTCAAAGATGATAAGAATTATTTCCCGCCCTACCAAGCTGTTCCGGTTGTGCGATCGCAAATTTTGGAGAAATACCCAGAATTGCGTCCAGTGCTCGCAGAATTGGGCGGCAAAATCTCCGAGGAAGATATGCGGAAACTCAACTATCAAGTTGATGGAAAACAGGAGGATGCCGCCCAAGTGGCGCGGCAGTTTTTGCAGCAAAAGTTGGGCGACTCAAAGCCTGCGACTCCGGCGAAATAAAGGCAGGAATTATGCAAAAAGTGGTTTGACACGCTACGTCTGGTAAGGTGTGCAGCGCACGCATACATATACTTCTAGCGGATGTCGGCGTTAGCTTAATTTGCCAAGCTGCAAAACTGGAGCTTTGATTGATTCAATCTGGGACTCGGCAACTTCAACTGTAATTGCTTCGACATTGAAACCCTCTAAGCTATAACCGTCTTCTTCTCCTTCCGGCATCTGGTAGTGTTCGACGATAGTTGCTGTAGCACCTTTTTTTAGATTGTATTTGGGGATGTCTTCGCGCAATGCTACCTGTGAAAAAATTTCAAATTTCATGGCGGATTACCTCTTGTCAATCAGGAACTAATGTAACAAATCTCGCTTCGGATGAAGTAACTATCCAAACGGTTTTAACTTGTAAAATCGTACCGTTTGGATTTGTTAAACTGCCTTTAATTATGTACTTTTGACCGTATCTGGTGTTTTCCATTTGCTCCGCTTCCAGGGGAAGTATCTGGCTTCTTAAATCTCGATCGAGTTGTTGCCAGTTTTCTAGACTGTAACCACCTCGATCGAGAAACTGAGATTTGTCGTCTTTAGGAAGCCGGATTAATAAATAGTTGGTCAGCTTTGCTGAAGGAATAACCGAGTTAAGGCTGAGTTTTGGCATAGGAAGACTTTCCTTTTAAGTTTCTTCACTCAGCTTCGCTCAGCCTCCGCAAATTCAAAATATCGCTCATCTTTTTAATTTGCATACAAGTGCGCTCGAATTGTTCCTTATCCTCGATATCCATGCACAAGTCAATTAATGCGGGCAATCCGGGATAGGTTTTGACTTGGGCGCTGCGGACGTTGACTTTGTTGTCCTTCAAATGCGACAATACATCGTTGAGGACTCCGACTCGATCGAGTGCCTCGATTTGAATGTTGACAGCATAAGTATTGGGGCGGCTAGCACTGCGATCGCTCGAATTCCAACTCACAGGAACTAACCGATCTCCAGGCACATTCTCAACATTTGAACACCCTTGGCGGTGAATCGAAATTCCGCGAGTGCGAGTCACAACTCCAATAATTGATTCCCCTGGAATCGGACAGCAACAGCCCGATAAATGGTAGAGCAATCCTTCTACACCTGCGATCGGCGATTTGCTCGGAGACGAACTCGGTGGAATTAAAAATTGGCAATTTGCCATTAAAACATTCTTCCATCCATCTATCCGTTACATCTGTTACATCCGTTGCATAACTTGCTTTGCGAAACGAACAATTGCCTAAATGTTCGATCGGTACAACC
>NZ_JADEWV010000196.1 GCF_015207455.1 Microcoleus sp. LEGE 07076 | reverse complement strand
TCAAAGCAGCCTGCATCTCCAAAGCTAAAAGTGCGATCGCCTCAGAGTGATCCTCCCGCGCCGTCGGCAAACCCCCAACCACCATATAAGCATCCCCAATCGTCTTAATCTTTTCCAACCTGCGCGACTCAGACAGCATATCAAAATCCGAGAAAATCGCGTTCAAAATTTCCACCAACTGCGTCGGACTTTTGTGAGCAGAAAACTCCGTAAAACCCACCAAATCAGCAAACAACACGCTCACATCATCAAAATGATCCGCTATCAACTTTTGCTCTCTTTGCAAGCGGTCAGCAATAGGTTTCGGTAAAATATTCAGCAACAATTTCTCTGTTTGCTCTTGTTGCAATTTCAGCGCAGCTTCAGCTTGTTTCCGCTGAATCAGCGAACCTAGCTGCGTAGCAACCGCACTCACCAATTCCAACAAGCGCGGCTGACATTCCAGAACTTTTTCCCGATAAAAAATCAAAATAGCTAACACTTGGTTTTCCGCCAAAATTGGCACGCCAAAAGCCGCTTTCAATCCCACATTCACCGCAGTTTGCGATCGCAAAAAAACTTGTTCCGGTGCAAGAGAAACATCCTCGATCCATTCAGACTGCTGCGACTGCCAAATCCTCCCCGGGAGTCCCACACCAGCAGGAAAAGTTAACTGCCAACTTGTCTGTCGGAATTGGGTAAAAATCGAATCGCTGGCGTACCTGCCTGTAGCGCATTTTAAAACCCCCTCACTGCCAGGAATCCAAGCTTCCCCCATATTCCATTCAATAGTTTGACAAATTAAACCTAAAATCACATCTATAGCAGACTCAAAATTCTCAGATTTGCTAATAGCTTGAGTAGCCTTCAGCAGCAACCTCGTTTCGGTTTCAACCTGGTGGCGATCGGCAATTTCCTGGTGCAATTGGACATTTTGATTTGTCAATATTTGATTTTTTTCTTGCAATTGCATTTGCAAGGAACGCACCGTAAGTTGATTGCTTACTCGCGCCAATACTTCTTTCACCTGAAAAGGTTTTGTGATATAATCTGAGCCACCCACTTCAAAAGCTTTTGCCTTATTTATTCCTTCTTCTAGCGCGCTGAGAAAAATAATCGGAATTTCTTTGAATTTCGGTTGAGCTTTCAATTTCTTGCAGAGTTCGTACCCGTCAAGATCCGGCATCATAATATCAAGCAAAATCAAATCTGGTACGCTTGATTGAATTGCATCTATAGCCGAAAAACCGTTAGTAACAGGTCTAACTTTATAACCATTTTTTTGGAGAATTCTAATCAACAAACGCAGATTATCTGGCGTATCGTCAACTACTAAAATATCTGCTTGATAGTTTTCAGTTTGTTCCGCCTTCATCTGCATTATCTGATTCCTCCGCCTCAGCAATTAAATTGAGAATTTTCTGGTAATCAAAATTATCGAGATGACCCTGGAGGATTTCGGCAAATTCAGGATGAGCATCCCTTATTTCCTCGATTGTCCTGGAAATGAAGTCAAAATCTGCACTGCGGATTACCTGCTTCATGTTGTCTATCCATTCTGCGGGAAGTGCGGGCAAATAAGCAAGCGCAACATTAGAGGGGGAGTCAGATAGATCGCGACGATCGCCCGCTGACATCAAATCAATTGAGTTAGAGTAGAGATACTTAACCCCCAAGTGCTGCTGGAGGGTATCAAATATATCATTTTTGCGGAAAGGTTTGCTAATAAAATCGTCGCAGCCGACTAATAAAGCAAACGATCGCCTGCCTTCAATTGTACTAGCTGTCAAAGCAATAATCTTGGGAACCGGAGATTCAAACTCAGAAACACTCATTTCCCCGTCACCTTGCTGCTCTTGCTCTCTCTCCTGTATTCGGGCCCTAATTTGTTTAGTAGCTTCGTAGCCGTCCATCACTGGCATTCGCACATCCATCAAAATTAAATGCGGGTGCCAACTTTCCCAGATTTCAACTGCTTCGCTGCCGTTAGTGGCTTGTTGCAGCCCAAAACCCAAAGGAGAAAGCATTTTGACTAAAAGTTGGCGGTTGTCTTCGCGATCGTCCACAATTAAAATCCGGTAGTAGGGTTGATTTGGTTCCAACCCAATAACTTCGCGGTTAATTGGCGGATCGGGAACATCAGCAGCATCAGCCACACCGACTGGAATCTCAAATTTAAAAGTAGTGCCAATTTCCAGTTGACTTTCTACCACAATTTCTCCTCCCATCAAGCGGACAAACTGACGGCTGATCGTCAATCCTAAACCCGTACCTTTCTGAGCTTTTTGACCGGAAGCCGTCTGCACAAATGCCTGGAAAACATTGCCCACTTCTTCTGGAGAAATGCCAACTCCTGTATCTTCTATTTCAAACTGAAGGAAAACCATCTGCTCCCAAGTAGAATCCTCAGCACTTTCTGGCAATTCAACCGCTGCCAATTTCCTAGCAGTTATTGCAAAATCCCGAATACTTGTTGCGGTATCAAACATAACTTTTGGACGACCTAACAAATCAACGATTCCCGTTGTTTCTAACTTTCTCACTCTTAATGTTATGCCACCTGTTTGCGTAAATTTAATCGCATTGCTGAGCAGATTTATCAGCACTTGCCGCAGTTTAACATCATCGGTTAGCACGTACTGGGGAACGTCTGGCTCCCGCTCGAAAAGCAATTGCAATTCTTGACTTTCTGCCCGGAGCAGAAACATATCTTGCAAGTCGTCAAGCAAGCGGTAGAGGTCGAAGTTTTTCGGATCGATCGCCATCCGTCCCGCTTCGATTTTTGACAAGTCTAAGGCTTGATTGATCAGCGTCAGCAAGTGTTCGCCGCTGCGGTGAATAATTCTGAGATTTTCTCGATTTTCCAGAGTAAAATTGGGACTGGGTTCCATGATTTGTGCAAACCCGAGTATGGAATTGAGAGGGGTTCGCAACTCGTGGCTCATGTTGGCCAAAAACGTGCTTTTAGCTTTGTTTGCTGCTTCAGCAGCTAAGGCCGCTTGTTGCAGTTGTTCTGTACGCTCTTCAATTTGGACTTCTAAGGTTTGCTGGTAGTCTGCTAGTATTTTTTCTGCTTGTTTGCGATCACTAATATCTTGAAAAACTGCGATCGCGTAAACAATATTTCCGCTAGCGTCAAAAATCGGCGTGGTATTGATCTCGATCGCAATTATTTTGTCATCTTGACGGATTTCTACATCGTCAACCTGGACAAATTCTCCTTTCAGCGCGCGCAAAATTGGCAAATTATCCGGCGGGTAAAGCTCATCGGTATTCGCTACATAAAGTTGATAAGTTGCAGCTAATTGTTCCGCCGTGCTTTCCGAGATCGTGTCTGCACCCAGCAAATCCTGCGCTGTCTGGTTGAAATAGGCGATCGAGCCGTCGGCATTGTAAACACACACCCCCACTGGCAAAACTTCTAAAAATTGATTCAGGCGACTTTCACTGGCAGACAGCGCCGCATTTACTAGCTTCAACTCCTCATTTAATTCTTGCCTTTTCAGGATTTCATCAGTTAATTTCTGGTCTTGCAAATAGCTGTGAACAGCTTCTACTACCGTTAATTGTAAGTCTTCATTTTGCCAAGGTTTAGGGATATAACGGTACAACTTAGCATACTTAATAGCATTGCTCAGAGCTTCCAAATCTGCTTGCCCCGTCAGCATAATCGTCAGCGTATCCGGCGAGCTTTCGTGAATTTGTTTGAGCAGTTCGTCCCCTTTAATATCCGGCATAATATAATCGGAAAGCACCAAAGCAATCTCGTATTCATCAGCCTGCAAATCTGCCAGCAACTCTAAAGCATCTTCCCCCCCCTCAGCCGTTTCAATAATACACTCATCGCCGATCGCCTTTTTCAGTTCAATCTTTAAACTGTTTAAAACATCAGGTTCGTCGTCGATACAAACAATCACAGGTTTTTTCATAACTTAGCCAGCCCCGATTTTATCGTCTCTATTAACTCTTGGCTGCTCCACGGTTTATACAAACAGCAGTATAAATCGGCTTCTTTGACTGCCCGATCAACTGCCGCTGCATCCGCTTGTCCCGTCAACATCACCGTAATAATTGTAGGATATTTTTGGTGAACTTTAATTAAAAGTTCGTCACCTTTAATTCCCGGCATCAACCAATCAGAAACCACCACAATTACCTGAGCTTCTTCTTGAAAATCCTCAAGTAAATCTAAAGCTTCGTCACCACTTTCAGCTAATTCGTAAAAGTAATCATCTTTAAATTCATTCTTGAGCTGCATCTTGAGAGTATTCAAGATATCGGGTTCGTCGTCAACGCACAGGATCACAGGCTTACTCATATGTTTATAGCTGCTTTGATTTTAGTGGGTTTACCGCCGACATGACTTGTTTCTAAGTGATTAATTTCGGGCGATCGTAAAGCTATCTATCCCCCATCTTATACCATTTTAGATTGGAGCATTGGGCATTTTCTATTAAACCTCTCCCAAAATTATTCTGTAACCAGCAGGATGCCGGTTCAATACTGGCGTTTCTGGAGAGGTTTATTGGGAATCATTCATCTCATAAAAGTTGGAAACCCGGGCTTACGTTTGCATTTTTCAAAATAGGTATAGCGGTTCTCAGATAAATGAGGTATACAGAAACCCTGTATTTTCAGGGTTTCCAGGTCAAAATTCGTCCGCGAACCTTTTTGAGAAAGGCTATATAAGTTTTATTTAATAGATTGGCAGCGATACTGTAAAGGTTGTCTGCCCCGGTACAGACTCTACAGCAATTGTGCCTTCGTGTTTTTTAACAATTTTTGTCACAATATCCAAACCCAAACCGCTACCTTCGCCCGCAGATTTAGTCGTAAAAAATGGCTGAAAAATTTTGGGAATAACTTCTGGGGGAATGCCTTTGCCATTATCAGTAAATTTGAGCAGAATATTTTTGTCTTGCTTTTGAGTTTCTATAGTCAAAACACCTTTATAATCCATTGCTTGCAGGGCGTTGTGAATCAGATTCGTCCAAACTTGATTTAAGTCATCGGGATAGCAAACTATTGTGGGTATATTTCCATAATTTTTAACTACGTCTATCCCGTGTTTAAGTTGATTTTGATAAAGGGTTAACACCGTTTCAATGCCCTCGTGCAAGTTTCCCACAACTTTTTCTTGCTTGCTATCAAAATGAGCGTAGGTTTTCAACGCAAATACTACTTTGCCGGACTTAGCTGTCGCTCTTTGGATCAGACCAATACTTTTTTTAAAGCTGGCAAACTGATAAGCAGTATTGAAAACTACTTCCCAATCCTGCAATTTAAAAAACGGCAACAACTGTTCTATGTTCTCGTAAATTTCCATATCAACTAAAGTATCGGCAATGTCTTCAGGATATTTCACAGATTCAGCAATCAAATCTCTAATCAACTGCTGCTTAAATTTCCGCTTCTCTTTGCTAGTGAACAAATTTTTTTGATTGGTGGCTCTGTCAAGTAAACTCAAAAAGTAAGATTGGCTTTCTTCAGAAAGTTCTTGAAAAAATTGAGGCATTTTTGCTATGTTATCATCCCAAAAATTAGCAATATTATCAATCGAGGAACCTATAATGCCGAGCGGGGTATTGATTTCGTGGGCAATGCCTGCAATCAGTTGTCCGAGTGCAGCCATTTTTTCCGATTGAATTAAATGCTCTTGGGTGGCTTGCAGTTGGTGGAGCGCAGTTGCCAAATCTTGATTTTTTTCTTGTAAAGTTTGTTGCAGCGAACAAATTTTTAAATGAGTTTCGATCCGGGCTAAAACTTCTTCAACTTGAAACGGTTTGGTAATAAAGTCTACTCCCCCAACTTCAAAAGCTTTGACTTTATCCATCACATCATTAATCGCGCTGATAAAAATCACCGGAATATCTTTGGTAATTTCAGAATCTTTGAGCTGCTGACAAACTTCGTAACCGTCAATTTCCGGCATCATAATATCCAGCAGCACTAGATCCGGGGGCATTTTTTGAGCTGCCGACACTGCTAGTTTGCCGTTGGGAACCGGGCGAACTCGATAGCCTTTGTCGCTCAAAATTCCTGCCAGCAGTCGCAGGTTTTCTGGCGTGTCGTCTACTACTAAAATGTTAGCTTGATTTGTGTCCGGGAAAGTTGAAGTCATTGGGTGTTTAGTGTTGTTCGCTGCGAGATATATTGTTCAAAATTTTGTCATATTCAAAATTATTAATGCAATCTTCTAGCGTGTCCGCCAGAGAGGGGTTGACAGTGCGAATTTGTGCGATCGAACTGGCGATCGCCTCCATGTCCACACTCAAAATATTTTGCTTGAATTGATCCATCCAATCGGCGGAAAGATACGCGAAATCCTCCGGTGTCAGCACCTCCTGACTTGAGTCCCCTACACCGGCCGTATTGACTGCTGTTGGATCTTCATAAATATATCGTACTCCTAAATGTTTGCCCATTGCCACAAAGATATCCTCCTCCCGGAACGGTTTCCGCATAAAATCATCGCAACCCGCCGAAAGAATCACCGCCCGTTCTTCCTCCAAAACACTAGCAGTCAGGGCTACAATCGCCGTTGCTTGCCCGCCCGTTGTAGTTTTAATCTGTTTCGTTGCCTCGTACCCGTCCATCACAGGCATTCTCATATCCATCCAAATCAAATGTGGCTCCCACTCCATAAAAATATCCACCGCTTCTTTACCATTATTCGCTTCTCTGAGTTCAAATCCGAGCGGACTCAGAAGTTTTACCAAAAGTTGGCGGTTCAGGGGCTTGTCGTCCACAATTAGCAAGCGGTAACGCGGCTGATTCGGTTCGAGGGCAACAACTCGGCGTGTAGTTTTTTTGCTTTCAATATCAGCAGCTTCAACCAGATTAACTTGGATTTCAAACTGAAATATTGTACCCTTTCCGAGTTCGCTGCTAACAGTAATTTCACCTCCCATTAATTGCACGAACTGGCGGCTGATCGCTAAACCTAAACCCGTTCCTTCCTGAGACTCTTTACCTGTTTTTGTCTGCACGAATGCTTCAAACAACTGAGGGATTTCCTCAGCAGTAATGCCTGCACCGGTATCTTGAACCTCAAAATGCAGCCAGTAGCGGCCGGGCAATTTGTCAGGGCTGTTTTTGTGTAGCTTTCCCCTTCCTCCTTTAACTTGCACCGAGACTCCCCCTTCGGAAGTAAATTTAATCGCATTGTTGAGCAAATTAATTAAGACTTGGCGCAATTTCACTTCATCGGTGCAAATATAATGGGGAACTTCTGCATCCCGATCGAAGATTAATTGCAAGCTTTTTTCCTCAGATTTGAGCGAAAACATATCTTCTAAATCGTCTAATAGTCGGTACAAATCAAAGTTTGTTTCATAAGTTGTAGTGCGTCCCGCTTCAATTTTTGACAAATCTAAAACTTGGTTGATTAAAGACAGCAAATGTTCGCCGCTCCGCAGGATTATTCCAACATCTTCTTGATTTTCCTGAGAGAGAGTTTTACTGCGGATCATGACTTGAGCAAAGCCGATGACTGCGTTGAGGGGCGATCGCAATTCGTGACTCATATTGGCGAGAAAGGTACTTTTAGCTTTGTTTGCTGCTTCGGCTGCTTCTTTCGCCTCCTGCATTTTATTTTCGGCTTCTTTACTATCAGTAATATCTTTGACAAAACCTTCGTAATAAAGTAAATCTTCGGCCGGATCGCAGACAGCGCGACAATTTTCAGAAATCCAGATGATGCTGCCATCTTTGCGGTAAATTTCCGATTCAAAGTTTGACAGTATCCGGTGTTCGTTCATCAATGCAGTAAATTCGTCGTGGCGGTTGGGATTTACGTAAAGCTGGTTCTTGAAATTCGGCTGTGCTGCGATTAATTCTTCCGGCGATTCGTAACCGTAGAGGTTAGCTAAAGCGGGGTTAGCGCTGATGTATTTCCCGTCAGCAGCAGTCTGAAAAATGCCGTTTAAAGCATTTTCATAAATGTTGCGGTACTTTTCTTCGGCTTCCCGGAGGGCGTTTTCTGCTTTTTGGCGATCGGTAATATCGCTAGAAATCGACAAAAAACAAGCTTCTCCGTCAATATCTATCGTTTCAATTGACAGCAGCGCCGTTCTTTTTGTACCGCTTTTATTGAGAAAACTCAGCTCGTAATTATGAATTGCCGTTTTGTTTTTTAACATTTGAATCATGCGATCTCGCTCTGCTAAAGTCGCCCAAAAATTGAGATCTACCGCAGTTTTTCCAATAATTTCTTCGTGACTGTAGCCCATCATCCGGCAAAAGCTGTCATTGACTTCAAGGTGGCTGCCGTCACTGATTCGGGTAATCGTAATCGCATTTGGACTGGAACGAAAAGCTTTAGAAAACTTTTCTTTTGCCTTAGCAAGATCGGCGGTGCGTTCTGCAACTTGCACTGCTAAATTTTGGTTGTATTCGGTTAACAGTTTTTCTGCCTGTTTGCGTTTCGTAATATCTTGAAAAGCGCACATTCCGTAGATAATGTTTCCTTGGGCATCGTAAATAGGAGTTCCCGAAACTTGCAGGGGAACAGTTTTGTCATTCAAGACAATTTCCATATCGTCAACAGTTACACTTTTGCCCTGCAAAGCATTTAAAATTGGGTCGCGCTCCGCTGGGTAAATTTCCTGAGTACCAGCCAAAAAGACTCGATAGTATTTGCGTAAATCTTCGGAATTTGCTGCTATAATTCCTTGACCTAAAAGTTTCTCTCCTGTAGGATTGATGTAGTGAGGTTGACCGTTTGGCTCGGAAATAAAAATGCCAAGCGGTACTGCATTTAGAAATTGTTTAACTCGGTTTTCGCTTTCCGAGAGCGAAGTAAAAGAATGCTGCAATTGCTCTGCCATGCTGTTAAAAGCAACGGCAAGTTCTCCGAGTTCGTCTTCGCGATTCAGGGCGAGCTTTGTATCCCATTCATTCCCGGCCAAAGCTTTCGCCGCCGCATTCAATCTTAAAATCGGCCGCACCACCCATTTAGCAGTAAGAATTCCCAGCATTGTCGCCCCGATCAAAGCTGCAACGGACAGCAAAAAAGTAGTGCGCGTATTGGCGTTAATTTGTTCCATAAAGTCGGACTCTGGCACAACTACCACAATCAGCCAATCCAACCCCCGATCGTCTTTAAAAGGTGCTACCTCCATAAAATTGCGCTTCCCGTCAACATCAAAGGTAAGCTGTTGAGAATTATTGATTTTATCTAAGTTGCTGTAGGTTTTTTCTAAATGCTGCGCGGTTTGGCGAATTACGGGATTCTGGCTTTCTGAAGCTTTGATGCGTTTTGCTTCTTTACCTTCCACCGCGAATTCTTCACCCGCCCTGGAAGTAGCAATTAACATTCCGGAGCGCTCCATTACAAAAGTTTGCCCCGACTTGCCAATTTTCAGGCTGACGAGAAATTCTTTGATTCGGGAAAACAGCAAATCGCTGCCAGCTACTCCTAACAATTTGCCAGCCTCATCGTAGATAGGTAAAGCAGCAGTAATTGCCAGTTCTCTTGTCAAAAAATCTGTATAAATAGGTGTCCAGACAGGTTTTTTTTGCGCGGCTGCTATTATGTACCAAGGGCGAATTCGCGGGTCGTAATTTTTTGGGGAAACTTGTACTAAGTTAACTCGGTTTCCCTTAGAATCAGCGGTAAATCGAGCTAATTTATTGCCTGTAGAGCTGTCAGCAGCAGATATTAGAGTTCGATCTTTGGTGCGGATTGCTCCGGAGTGGTCTCCGTTTTCTGTGGCTACGTAAATAATGCTTATCGAGTCAAAATATTGAATTTGTTCGAGAAAATGAAGTTCTAGTTGTTTTTTATTTTCTAGGTCTAACTGCCCCAATTTTATGCCTTGAACGTTGAGGTGATTGACAATGTGGGGAATTGACATATAGTTTTCCATGCGGTCTTTGATGCGATCGCTAATTTCTGCCCGCAACTGAGCGGCAACATCGTTAACCGCCCGCTGACCGTTTTGGAACGACAGCCAACCTACAACTCCTACCGTGCCGACAATTTGCACTAAAAAAGGCACTACGAGCACGGTTTGTAATGGAACTTTGCCGAGAATTTTGGCAGTAAAGCGATTGAGCGATTTAGGAAACATATTCATCCTCAGAGTCTGTAGTTATTGGTTATTGGTTATTGGTTGTTGGTTATTGGTTATTGGTTATTGGTTATTAGTCAGTTGGTAGGGGCGGTGTCCCGTACCCGCCCTCTTAGTAGTCATTAGTCATTAGTCATAGGGAAGAGTTTCGATTGCATTTTTATTCTGTTTGGGCTTTTTTAGGCTGCCGTCTATTGAAAATAGTACAGTCGATATATTTAAACTAATATAGCGTATTTTTGCTGATTGTTTTGGCAACTACTTATACTGATAATTTTGTGCGATCGACCTAAATCGAAATTATTTTATTGAAAGCAGAGTAATATGGTTGATTTAGTGCTTTCAATCGGTTTCAGCAATGTATCAATGTCCTAACTACCGAGAAGGTTGCTATATTTTGCATAATTGTCAATAAGGCTTTGAGGGGCGAGATATCGGGCCTACCCCACTCATTGTTTGATTGTTTTTTACATAAAATTTAAATGCCGCAACAGCTTATATTGCACAATTGTCAATAAGGCTTTTATGGACGGGCAGGATGCCCATCCCACAAGAAATTCACTTGTTGTGGAACAGGCCGGACAGCCTGTTCTTGACAATGGTGCAAGATGTCAGTCAGTTTAAACTGAGATGTTGCAGCAATGTCAATTGGGGCTTTTTCGTGGGGGAGGGCGGGTTTATTTAACTTGTTTGTTGCCTTTAAGGC
>NZ_JADEWV010000195.1 GCF_015207455.1 Microcoleus sp. LEGE 07076 | reverse complement strand
GCTTTGACGCAAGCCTTAGAGATTGCTGGATCTAAGAGTGTTTATGGGGCTTTGGCTGCGATCGGGATTGTGGCTGGAGTTGTGGCCCGGATGGTAGCGGGCGAAAGGTCGATCGCCACCGGCCGCGGGCTCTACACATTTATCCTCTCAGTCGCTACTTCCGGTTTCGGGCTGTGGCTGGGCAATTGGTTGGTCGATCGGATCTTTTAAATTAATCAGGACTCATACCATTTTTTTAAAGTTATGTACAGACTTTCGTCAAAAGGTAAAGGAGATTACAGTGCCCGGTCGTCCTCGATCTCTATCGCATCTTTAGAAAAATGGTATTAAGTAGAAAGGCACAAATAAACAGCACTATGCAATCAAAGGTAAATCACGCGTTTCCCCGAATCCCTCCTGCCTCACCTCAACTATAAATATTCTCATTGCTTAGTTAAAAAACTTCTCAGCATTCTGTGCCTGCGCCTGCAAATGATTGATCTACTTATTGACTTGATTTTTGATTCTATAGCAGTTCTCAAGCGTTGTGACGTATGGGGGATCCTTCCCCGGCGCGGGCCGCGAGAGCACCTCATGTTACTGAGACTCGGTTATATAGCGGTTCTCAAATAAGTGAGGTATGCCCTATGTCCGGCGCGGGCCTATGCCCAGCAGCACCTCATGCTACTGAGACTCGGTTATAGTATTCAGAAGCCAGTCGCTTTTCAAACAACCACTGTTTGCTTTCAGGAGAATCATCAAGCCAGCGATCGATCAATTCCGCCCATTTGACGGGCAGACGCAACTCGTCCCAGGTTGAGTGAGAAGCGACAGAAAGATTGTGATAAAGCGCTGAATCGGAAATTAGTTTCTCCAGACATTTCGCTAAAGCCAGAGAATTACCCGCCTCAAAAATCATGGCATTAAGGCTGTGCTTCAAGTGAGTTTTAAACATCGGGTGATCCGAAGCTACAATCGGTGTTCTCGCGCGCAAAGCGTGCTGAATTGTTAGGGGAAAGCCTTCGGGATATTCGTGTCTGCTAGTCACTAACACCACATCGGATTCTCTCATTAAAGGTTCTAAAGTCGGAGTTGGCACCATTCCCAGAAATTCGACACACTCTTTAATTTGCAACTCTTCGACTCGCCGATCAAAAAACTCTTCTTCGCCTTTACCTGCCATTTTTAAGTGAACTGATATATCCTGCTTTCTTAACTTGGCTACAGCTTCTAAGATATCGCCAACTCCCTTACTTTTTACTAACAAACCAGCGTAAAATAATTTCAAACTTTTTTTGACATCTGCAGGAAGTTCTTTTGGCGAGAAAGAGCCGGAATTTGTTTCTAAGAGAAAGTCCCAAGGAATTATTTTGTCATGTTTTACTCCAATTTCTTTGAACAATAAAGATGAAGTAATGCCGTAAGTTCCTACCCATTCTATTTGCTTGTTGTTCAACAAATTGGCCAGGAAATAGTTGCGGATTTTATTTCGCCAACTTGTTGTGGCAATAGATTCGGCAAATACAGCGATGGTTCTAATTTTGTTTTTAATGGCCCACTTGAAAACGTCGGGAATAGTTGTCCGCATGACTAAATGAGTCGGATTTTGCTGGGCAATTAACTCGATCAATTTCTTGGTATCAATTTTGTTATTAAATCCGCAACCGATCGCCCGCACGCCATTTTCTAGAACCCGATCTTCAAATTTTGGTGTTATGCAGCAAATAACCGTTACCGACTCGCCTCGTTTTGCCATCTCGGTAACGGCATCAACAGAATATTTTTGAGCGTAGTAGTTTTCACTATCCCCTCCCGCCAAGCGTTTAAAAGTTTCTGCGTAATCGCCGGCATACTGAACTATGACTAAGCGCATTTTCCTGAACTCTTGTTTTATAGTATCTAGTAACTCTTACAGGGCAAAAGATTGGCGATCGGGTTGAATTCGACAATTTGGGATATCACCGCGATCGCACTGTTAATTTTCTTTTGGCTCATACCAATTTAATCTCAAGTTGCATAGATCTCGATCCCCTTCCCATCCCCCTGATTGTTGGGGGACGAAACAGAAGAATCTTGTTCCCCCCTGATTGTTGGGGGGTGCCAGGGAGAGCGGATTCTATGCCGCCTCATAAAAAATTGGTATCACTCCTATTATAAAAAGTTACCAAAACAAGCACATCAATAAATAGCAGTAGAACTCGCTTTGTACGGGGAGTTTGAGACTAATTTTCTCTTGATTTTTCTGAGAGTGTGTTGCAGGTAGGATGGGGAAATTAACCTCGACTCAGCAAGCAGAAATACTCTCCCCTGCAATTTGATGTCCGAAGTTGGGATCTGCGATCGCTTGTGGCACTCACCTAGCATATTTGAGGGGATGCCTGCTGAATTTACCTGTAAAATTCACAAACCTTGACAATACTTGCCTTGAGGGCGCTCAGTAAGCCAAAGTTTCTAAAGTTTCGCGCAGATAGGAGCGCACCTGTTGATCGATGGTGACATTTTGCTGCTGACTATCAAAATTGAGCTCTAGCTGCCAGCGTTGAAACCCTGAACTTGCGCCGATCGCGGATTTGAGACTGTCCCAGATTTCAGAATTTTCGCACAGCTCCCTCGGCTCTGCTGCTTGAGGTTGTTGTGCGATCGGTGAATAATTCGCCATATTGTTATACCTCTGTTTTAATCCCCTGTAAGGATTCAAATCTTACATTGACTCTCTCTATTATAGATTCTTCTCTCCAAATAGCCAATATAAAATATCCACAACCTGCGATTAAAATTTAAATATTAATACTATTAATAATCCCAATCACATCAAGGAACCTAACGTAGCTTTTTTAATTCCATACATTTGTCCAAATTAAAGTAGCTTAAACTACAATTATTTCTATTTTAATTTTTTATTTCACTTTTCGAGCGATTGTTGGGGTAAGGAGGTAGCGCCGTTGCTGTCATCCGTTTGTGGGTTAACAATACTCTCGACTGACGAATTCCCAATTGCGGGTTGTGGGTTAGCTGACTCTTCGGGTGCACCCTCCCCCACAGTTTTCTCGCCCACAAAAGTCGGCAAAAGTCGATCGACTTGCCAAAGTGCGATCGTAAAATTATCCCGAATTTTTTCTAAAACATAAGGCTTTGTCGCTGCCATTTCCGATTCCGGCGCCAGCAAAACCGCCGCCACACTAGCAGACACCTGCAAAAACAAATTGCTAGCTAAAAAAGCAAAAGCTGCCAACAACAATCCCGCCCACCGCCAGGAAGGAGGAAACGGAGCCACCGAAGCCGCGAGGGGAGCCTCTCGGTATAGCTGCCACAAAACGACTGCCAGCAAAACAGCTACAAAAAAAGCGATCGCTTGATTTAACTTAGTTTTAAACCGAGTCAGAATCTGCTGCTGGGCATTAGTTAACTTCTCCGGTTTCACAGCCGCGACTAAAAGACTAAAAATGTAAAAAGGGCGGAACCACTGCATCCAAAGCACAGGAAAAATACCTGTTACACCCACTAAAAACACTTCTAACTGCACAGGGATCACGGGAGAACCCACTGCGAGTCCCAGCAAGCACAGTCCCAGGAAAATCGGCAGTACAGCCGCCCCAGAAAGGTGAATCCACAAGAAAGGCTCTGACCAAAAAGAACGCACTTTAATTAATTATTAGTTATGAATTACGAGTTTTGAATTTTGAATTTTGACATTTTTGGCTGGACTTTTGACTCTAAAACCCGATGCTAGAAATAAATATTTAGCCGTCAAACCGAGTTGCTTGAGATAATTCTGATTTGAGTGGGTGAATTTTGAATTGTCAGCCAGGGAAAAGACGATTAGGAGGTTCTTGATTGCTAAAACATCAGCTTTTATTTCTTCTTTTTGCTTCAAAAGTTGCGAATCCTGAGTTTTCGGGTATTGAGTGAAGAGAATAGTTTCGAGCGATCGGCAACAAAACAGACGCTCTTAAACCGGGTTTCTCTGAAAAATCTTGGTTTTTCAACTAGAAAACTAGGTCGCAACCCGGTTTCGGGCATCGCCCGGAGTAAGTCCCGGGCAATTTAGTTGCCTTCACTTAAAACTTCTCTTCCAACTCAACACTCACAACTGACAACTATTGAGATAGAGTCCGGCGCTTAGTAACCATGCGGTAGGCTTCAATAAGATCGCCATCCGCCCAGTTGCTAAACCCGCTCAAGGAAATGCCGCATTCAAAGCCAGCATTTACTTCCTTGGCATCTTCCTTCATCCGTTTGAGGGAGTCGAGCACACCTTCGTAAACGACACTGTTACCGCGGCGTACCCGAACCTTACAGTTGCGGATGACCTTGCCAGAAAGTACCATACATCCAGCCACAGCCCCGCGACCGATCGCAAAGACAGCACGCACTTCAACTTGACCCAGAGGTTCTTCAACCAGTTCGGGTTCCAGCAGACCTTCCATCGCCCCTTGAATATCATCCAAAAGGTTGTAGATGATGCTGTATTCCCGCACGTCTACGCCCGCTTGGTCGGCAGCTTGGCGAGCACCGGTGGCGAGAGTAGTATTGAACCCGATAATCACAGCATTACTGGCTGCAGCGAGGTCAATATCCGTTTCTGTGATTTCTCCAGGAGCAGACAGCAGCAGTCGGAGTTGAACTTCTTTTTGAGGAAGTTGAGTCAGAGCGCCGACAATTGCTTCGAGGGAGCCTTGGACATCTGCCTTCAAGATCAAGTTGAGTTCCTTGAGAACGCCTTCCTTAGCTTGTTGAGAGAAGCCGCTGAGACTGATCCGGCCGCCTTGCAGCAGGCGGGAATCTCGTTGGGAAGTAGCTCTTCCGCTGGCGATCGCCGCTGCTTCTTTTTCGTTTCCGAAGACATCAAACTCGTCTCCAGCTTGCGGTACTTCCCGCAATCCCAGCACTTCCACCGCAAAGGATGGAGTTGCTTGTTTTACGTGATCGCCGCGATCGTCGATCATTGCCCGCACCTTACCCAGAGCTGAGCCTGCGACCACAATATCGCCCACTCGCAGAGTACCGTTCTGCACCAGCAGAGTTGCCACTGGCCCTCTTGCCTTGTCGAGGTGAGCTTCAATCACAGTACCCTTAGCAGCTCGGTTCGGGTTAGCACTGAGGTCTTCCATTTCCGCCACTGTCAGAATCATTTCCAACAGCGTATCCAGGTTTTCCCCTTTAATTGCGCTGACCGGAACCATTGTAATATCACCGCCCCAGTCATCTGCGACCAAGCCGTACTCAGTCAGCTCCTGCTTCACCCGTTCCGGCTGAGCGCCCTCCTTGTCTACTTTATTAATAGCCACGACAATAGGTACTTTCGCCGCTTTCGCGTGACTGATAGCTTCAATTGTCTGAGGTCGCACGCCGTCGTCCGCCGCCACCACCAAGATGGCGATGTCTGTCACCCGCGTTCCCCGAGCCCGCATCGCTGTAAAAGCTTCGTGGCCGGGCGTATCCAAAAATACCACCTGCTGGCTCTTGCCTTCGTGTACCACATCCACGTGGTAAGCGCCGATGTGCTGGGTAATCCCCCCTGCTTCTCCCTGAGCCACCTTTGTTTTGCGGATCGAGTCGAGCAAGGTAGTTTTGCCGTGATCCACGTGGCCCATAATCGTTACCACTGGCGGACGGCGTTCGAGGTATTCCAAATCTGTTTCGTCCAGCATCTCGATCGTTTTGAGCGCTGGGGCTACTTTTTCTGGGGTTTCCACCTCTACGCCCATTTCTTCGGCTACCGTTCTCACCGCTGAAATGTCTAGGGTTTCGGTAATGTTTACCGCAATGCCTTTAGAGAACAACCGTTTAATAATTTCGGTTTCGGGAACTGCCAAAGTAATTGCTAGTTCTTGAACCGTCATCGGTCTGCTCAGCAGCAGCTTTTCTGGACGTTCTACCTTAGCTTCGGCTGTTTTCCCCCGATTGTTGCCGCGTCCGCCTGATGAACCAGAAGAACTTTTATCGTGAGAAGGGCCCGGTCTTTTATTTTTGCCGCTGCTTCCGGGTGCACCCGGAGTTGGTGTTGACTTTGGTGCTGCCGTGCTCTTGGCTTTAGCTGGGCGGGCTAGGGAGAGGCTGACGGTAACTGGTGCCGGCAGATCCAAGCCATTTTCTAAGTCGTCGTCATCGTCATCTATCGGTTTGAGACGACTACGCTGCTTGAGTTTGGCAGCTTTAGCAGCTTTGGCAGCATCTGAGTTTTCTTCGTCATCATCTTCCCAAATGACTTGGGTCTTTTTGGCTGGACGAGGCAGGGAGGGCCTTTCGAGGAGAAGAATCCCGGAGTCCGGCGTATTATCTTCTTCATTATCGTCAGTGTCATCCCCTGCGGCTCCGGTGTCGCCGCCCCGGCTGCGGAGGCCGGTAGCTGACGTTGCTGGGGCCAGGCTCCGGCGCGGGCCACCGGGCTGAGGTCGATCGGCAAGTTGAATTTTGACTGGGCCAGCAGCGCCTTCCCGGCGCGGTCTTTGCGCGTCGCGAGATTCCGTACCTCCGGGTGCGGGTCTGCTGGGGCGGCTCGGTTTTGCCGGCGCTTCCAGAGTTTGTGCCTGTTGTGATTGCTCTTGCTCGGTTCTGGCAAGTTTGAGTACCGGCTTGTTTCCCATAGTTTGTGGGGTGCGACTAGCCGACTCCGACGTCCCTCTGACTGGCGGCGACGTGAGTTTTGCCTCTGGCGCTGCTGGAGGGGCTGCTGGCTGGCGTTGGCTGCGTTCGGGAGCCTTTCCCGAAGAAGACGGCGGTTGAGGTGTCGCAGGTGCCGCAGGTACCGCAGGTGCTTGAGCCTGGGCGGTTGTTTCCGGGGCGATCGCACCTACAGTTTCCGACACTGTTTCCGAAGTAGCCTCCGAGCCACCGACATTTGGCTTCGACAGCACTGGTCGATTGATATTTGGTTTAGCTGGGGACTGGAGTTGTTGAGATGCGGGCGATTTTGGAGGAATTGCCACGGTTGCCCCTGGCTGGGTTTTTTGCTCCTCGTTTCCCGCAGGCTGGGATGAATCACCAGCCGGTCTTACTTTTGGACTGCGTATTTCTAAAATTTGCTGCTTTTTTTGTTGGTCGTTAGGGTGAGGGCCAGATTCTCTAGATGGCGCTGCTGCTCTTTCGGGAGGAGCTGGCTTGCCGGGGGAAGAGTGGCTGCTGGCTACGTATTTTTCCGCTGTTTTGCGAATGCGTTCTGCTTCTGATTCTGTAATTGTGCTGCTGTGGCTCTTGACTGAAATATTGAGCCTCTCGCAAACTGCCAAGATGTCTTTATTATCCAAATTTAGTTCCCGTGATAATTCGTAAATTCTTACTTTGCCGTTGTTCATCCACTCTGCCCTCTTTTGTGCCAACCAGTTTTTACATTTTGATTTTTTGTTCTAATGACGACATCATTCGCTGTGATTGATTCAGTGTCAGGAATCGGGGTTTTGGTACTCAGCGAGGCAATTTTATCTAAAAGATGCAACTAGCCCTCCTTCTGCCTTTGGAGAATTCTCAAGTCTTTTTGGGAACGGGGGAACTCGAAAGTCTGAATTTTGGCAACTGCCACTTTCTCAAGCTTCTAAGTTTGCCTTTCCCTCTTGAGGATACCTCTGCTAGTACCCTACCCTTATCTAATCTGACACAAATCTTTCCAGACTGGTGGGCAGATCGGATTGGGGGTTTGAGAGCTGGCGCTACCGCTAATTACTGGTAGGGCTGCCCGCGAGGGTTTACACAGTCGAGACCGAACTCTTGTCGGTTTTTCGCCCGGTTGAACCCGAGTCAGATGTACAGTCAGATGTGGCTAAACGCTGCCAAAGTGTTTGGTACAGTTCGTCAGACACAGGCGCTTTGAGCGTTCGCCCAAGTCGATTTTTTTTCTGAGCTGCTTTGAGGCATTCGCTCACCCGACAAAGGTAAGCCGAACGACCGAGGCCACTATCTAATTCTACCTGATGAGAAGGATAGACCCTGACTACTCGCCAAAAAGCTTCTTTTGGAGCTATTTTTCGACAACTTGCACAACACCGGTAGTTCGGTTTCATTTCTTGTCACAGGGGTAGAGGGGGAGATTGAGGCAGTCGGAGACAAGTCCTCCCGATCTCCGGCCGGCCAAAAAGCGCAGAGTTAATCTCGCAGTTTTTAGACTGGGGCTGCGGTTTCGTCCGTAGCTGCCTCATCTTCTTCCAATTCTGCGGTTTCCGCCTCGCCCTCGAAGCCTGATGCTTCGTCTTCGTCTTCGTAGTAGTCCTCTGCTTCTTCCAGCCTGGTAGCTTCTGCTGCCAATTTGGTGTCTTCGGCGTCGCGATCGTACTTAGCAATATCTTTGATATCGATTTTCCAACCGGTCAGGCGGGCTGCGAGGCGGACGTTCTGACCTTCTTTGCCAATGGCAAGACTGAGTTGGTCTTCAGCGACCAAAATGTGAGCCCGCCTGCCTTCTGGGGCAACCAAACGTACTTCATCTACTCTAGCAGGACTCAGAGCGTTAGCAATATAGGTTGCGGGGTCTGGAGACCAGCGGATCACGTCTATTTTTTCGCCGCGCAATTCGTTGACTACTACCTGAATTCGCGATCCCCGCGCTCCGATGCAGGCTCCTACGGGGTCTACATCGCGATCGAGGGTATCTACTGCTATTTTAGTCCGGGGGCCGACGTGGCGGGAGGGCGGATTTGCCTCCCTGGCTACGGCGACAATCCTCACCACCCCATCTTCTATTTCTGGTACTTCGTTAGCAAACAGGTAAACCACCAAACCTGCGTCGGCTCTGGAAACGAGTAACTGCGGCCCTCTAGTGGAGCCTTCGCCTACTTTTTTGAGATAAACCTTGAATGTAGCGTTGGCGCGGTAATTGTCGTTGGGCAACTGTTCGCGCTTGGGGAGTTCGGCATCTACTTCCGGCTGACCGAAACTGCTGGTGACTGCTAAAATTACCGACTGCCTCTCAAACCTCAGCACTCTTGCTTGAAGAACAGTTTCTTCTAAATCTTTGAACTCTTCTTGAATCATTTTGCGCTGTTGGTCGCGCAGTTTTTGAGCGAGAACTTGTTTGGTCTGGATGGCTGCCATGCGACCAAATTCTTTTTGATTTGGTGTTACGTCTACTAGTACGATGCTCCCCGGCTGAGCTTCTGTGGCTACTTCTTGCACTTCCAAAAGTGATATTTCGTGATCGGGATTTTCGACTTCTTCGACAATTGTTTTGTTGGCTAAAACACGGAAACCTTCTTGTTCGGCGTCCAGTTCTACATCAAAGTTTTCAAAGTATTCTTCGCTGAAGTGGTCTAGCTTTTGGGTGCGGCGGTAGCGTTCGTATCCTTTGAGCAGGGCTTCTCGCAAAGCTGCTTGGACGGCGTGTTTGGGTAAATTTCGCTCTTTGCTAATGCCTTCGACCATTTCTTTTAGTCCGGGCAGGGGAACCATTGACATATAAAACACTCCTTTTTTTCTGTGGCAATGCGTAACTGGCGATCGGCAATCACTAATTGGTGATTTTTGAAATGAACTTGATGGGTGATGATTTCTGAGTGACAAAAATAGGATTAGGTAAGGTCGGTATTGTAACAATTTATTTGTTGTTTCAAGTCAACCCGCTGCTCTAGATTTGATTCTGAAAAATTAACTCGCAGCGAAGCATTTTCAGCTTACTGCGAGGCCATCTCAAATCTGGCGGAGACTCACAGGCACCGCCCCTACAACTCAAAACTCAAAATTTACCTTTACTACTCCTTTCCTTCGTCTAGTTCTACTTTGGCAATTTGAGGGCGGGGAATTTTAACCTGTCGCCCTTTTTGATTGAGATAAACCGCTGTTTCATCCCGGCATACCAGTAGTCCTTTCCACTCTTTGATTCGCGAGTCGGGTTCGGTGGCTTTGACTGTCACGGGGAAGCCTTTAAAGGTAATGAATTCTCGATCGCGGATGAGCAATCGGGATATTCCGGGACTGGAAATCTCTAGCACGTAGGCATCGGGGATGATGTCGGTTGCGTCTAACTCGGCGGCAAGGGCTGTGCTCATCCGCTCGCAGTCGGCTAAACCGGTGTCTTGCTGGAGGTTGCGGATGTCTACCCGCAAGACGGGAGGATGTTGGTTGGTGTGAAACACTGCTCCCACTACTTCCAATCCCAATGTTTCCGCAACGGGGCTAGCTAAGTCAATGATTTGTGGGATTAGGGGATGAGTCATATCGAATACTAAAGTTAAAACTCCTGAACTCGGAAACGGTAAGGAAAAATCAGTTTTTGAGATTGATTTGCTTTGATCCGGCCAAAAAACGGGGATAGACCCCCGACTCGGGTCAAGCCAAAAATTTTAGACTCAAGTTCGGGCTCCCAGATTAATCTGTGGAGTAAATCTAAAATCTCAAAGTTGTACGGTTGCGAAGTCGAAGTATCTGAAATCTCCAATCGACCTGATTTTTGACTGCAAGATATGAGGGTAAAAACTCTGATATTTTGCGGGGGAATGAAGAAAAAGATGTCAGATTTTCAAGCCCGGGGATGAGCTTGTGGGGTTTAAATTCTGGCTTCTAGTTTCTGCTTTTTAGCCGGAGGATGACTTTGTTACCTCGGCCGCGACCGGGAAGTCTTCAGCTTGCAGGTGTGATGTCCTCAGCCGTTTGGCTGCGACTAATGCAACAAAAAAAGTGGGCTTGACCCACTCCTAGGTGAAACAGTTTCTTCCAAGAAGTTTGAGGGCTGCCTCCGATCGAAGTTGACCTCAGTTCTCAGTTTAGCTCGATCGCCAGCCCGGTGACAAACCGATCGCGCTGGGAGAGTGTCGGAGGGAGTGTCGGGGAGGGGGAGAGGGTGAGTGTCGGGGAGTGTCG
>NZ_JADEWV010000194.1 GCF_015207455.1 Microcoleus sp. LEGE 07076 | reverse complement strand
TAGTTGTTATTTGTTAGTTGTCGGGAACAATAACTAATACAGCCTTGCTCAAAAAAGTGAGGTATTCCCAATTCCCAATTCCCCATTCCCCATTCCCAATTCCCAATTCCCCATTACAATCTAAAACTGTATGACTCACGCCAATTACAATCGCCGTTTTCGCGGCAACAAACAAGGGAATGTCAAAAATGCTCCTCAAAAACTTGTTTCCTTTGAGCTGGGAAATGTTAATTATGCAGTTCCTATTGAACGAGTGCAGCGCGTTGTCAAAGACTTTAATCCCTACGGTTTTTTAGATAACGGTCAAAGTTTAGTGCGGCATCAAGAAGAATTGATTACCCTGATTAATTTATCTAAAATATTTTTCAGCAGTCGGAGCATTGCTGACTGCAACTACCTGATTGTTTGCACGTTAAATAAAAGCGATCGCCTGGGAATTCCGATTCCCGATATGCCAAAAATCTTAGAGGTTTCTGAAGCAAGTTTCTGCGAAATTCCCGAGTTGTACCGCCAACAGCAACTGCCTGCGGTAATAGAAAAGTTAATCCGCGCGCCTGACGGTTCCGAAGTCTTTTATCTAAATTTAAATCTATTTACGTAAATGTAGGGCGCACACAGCTATAAGGAAAAGAAACCACGCGCCGGACTGTGTACTTCCTAAACCTGGGATACGCTGTATAATATGAGAATTTTAATAACATTATACGGCTATTAAGGCGCGCCATACCATACAATATAAAGCGTATAATTGCAAATTATTTATGAAAAAATTCACAATACTTTCGATCGCCCTGCTAATTTTGGCGGCAACTCTAGAATATCCGCAAGCGGGACAGTCACAAAGGGCGATCGGTCAAACCGCAACGCCCCAACCAGAAACACCTCAACCACAAATCATCCAACCACAAATACCCCAACCACCAACACTCCAACCCCCAACAACTCAACCACCAACACCCCAAACACCAACACCCCAACCAAAAGCAGAAGATCCCAAAAATCTCGGCTACGTCTCTCCAGAATTGGCGGAAAATTTCTCCCAGCAACAAATTGACCAAATCAACGCCAATGTCGAAACGCTGCTGCTAACCCAAAGCTGCGCCCGCTGCGACCTCCGAGCGGTAAAATTAGTTAACCTGCGCTTAAAAAATGCGATCGTCACGGGTGCAGATTTTTCAGACGCCAACCTCAGCGGGAGTCGCTTTGAAATCTCCGATTTTGTCAATACCAATCTCGCTCGCGCCGATTTAAGCGGAGCCGAGTTAATCGGAGCCAGAATCAGCAATACCAACCTCAGAAAAGCTAACTTGACAGGGACAAACTTAGACGGTGCAGACTTGCGATTTTCTGACCTCAGAGACGCAAATTTGTCTAATGCCAACCTGCGAAATGCTAATCTCGATGGTGCTAGTATCGATCGAGCTAGCATGGGCGGCACGACTATGCCCGATGGCAGAAAAAATCAGTGACAAAATCTTTCCTAGCAGAAACCGAGTTTTTTTTACAAAGTAACATACCCCGTTTACGATCGGCGGTTGAAACCACGTCTACACACACAAAGTCGGCCTGCGCCGACTGGTATTGCTCGTTACCAGGCTCTGCCTGGTAATGCAGGTGCGGAGGCTCTGCCTCCTTTTATCTGGCAACTTACAGTAGAGAGGACTGTAGGAGGTGTTTAAGTTATTAAGTTTTCGATCCTAAGAAGGAGGAATTTGAGAACGCTTCCGGTTCCCCCTTGTAGGGGCGGTGCCAAGAGTGCGAGCCCTCTTTTGCGGGAATCGGAATTCTGTGCAGCTTCGTAAAAAATTAGTATTAGCAATTCAGAACTGATAAGAAATTGATTTTAGAGATTACAAAATATCTAGGGGGCTACTACTGGACAACCATTTCCCTCATCTGTTCTCATTCCTCCTATTAAGGTTTGGACAATTACGCACTGTTTTGCACCGCCATTAAAGGGATAAACTGTGACAAAAAACTCACTTGGAGAGGGATTACCCTGATAGTTAAAAGTGATTGAGTTTGGAACGGTTGCAGTGGCTTGATTCGTGATAAGTGTAATCTGTTTGGCCTTTATTTCGCCTCCACCATCGAAAGTCACTGTTTGTAGCGGGGGGTTTTGGGCTGGCTCTGTGTTAATCGTAGCTGTTGGCAGGTCAGATGGAAAGAATGTAACTACTCGATCGCTCTTAGTTCGCTTGGCTTCGCTTTGGGCACTTCGCAGGGTTTGCAAAACGCGATCGTTCACTGTGCGAACTCTTTGTCTGTTGATGAATCCCAGCCAACTCGGAGCGGCGATGGAAGCAAATATGCCTAAAATCAAAACTATAATCAGCAACTCGATAATTGTGAAGCCTGCATCCTGGTTTTTGGATGCACTGCTGTTGAATTTATGGCGGGTTTTGGCGATCGACTTTTGCAAGGTTTTTAATAATATTGGTGGGGTTTTCATTGTTTTCTCCTGTTTGGGCGATCGGCTGCGGGCGATCGGGAATTGCGTTTCAGGCGGCAGCTACTGTCCTCGCGCACCTAAACCTTGTACTTGCACGCTTGCTGTTGGGAAAAATGCCGATTTCTTGTCATCGTAATTAGCATCAGTTTGAAGGCGGCGGAGGCTATTTCCTCTGATCGTAACTCTGGCTATATTTCTTTGTGTATCTACACAAGCGTAGAAACTATTTTTACTTTGTGGATCTGGCGGATCGGTTATTTTCAAACTGCCTTCTAAGATTTTGGATGTTGTCGCTCCAGTTTGGGTTGTGGGATTTCCCAGAGCCTTTTGGCATTCATCCGTTGGTAGTTTAGTCTCATCATTACTACTGTAGTCGATGTCATTAACTAATACTTCCTCCGAGTTCCAGTTATTGTTTTTCGTCACATTCTCCAGGGGCTTACTGAGGTCAAAACCCGGATTATAAGCATCACTGCGTTTTTGTCCTTGTTCTACAGTCTGATAGTAAGGATCAGTAGCTGGACTTGTTGCTTTAGGGTCTTTCAGCCCGTCTCGAATTTGATACCTAGCGATACGGGTAGGACAATTGGCTCCTGACGGTTGACACCAAATAGAATTAGGATCGTTTTCTTGAATTTGGTAGTAGGCGACTAATGATAAAACATAGGCGTCATTACATTGTGTACCTGTTTCGCAATTTTTTGGGTTAGGAGTGTCTGCCGCTGTTGGAATAACGGGAAGAGCATTTGGCTGAATCTGTCGCTTCCAAAATACAAGAATTGGAGTTCGATCTGCTTGTTGGGGGATGAAATTTTTATTTTTGAGCGCAGTAATTCCATCGTTATCGTAAATATAAATAGCTTGATTCAAATCTTGGGCGATGAAATCAACTGCCGCCTGAATGTCTTGCTCGGTGTTTGCTTTGACTTGTTCCCTTCTGTCGGTATTCAGCATATCGACTACAAAGGCGAGCATCGGGGTGATGATTAAAAACGCCATAATCGCTCCCACTAATAGCTCGACAAGAGTCATGCCCTTTTCTGTTTGAGTTGGGTGAGAGCGGTTTTTTTGGTGCTGACTTTTGAGAAGCAACCTGAGTAAACTTTTCATTTTGACTGTTTCCTTTGTCAAATTGGGGGAGCGATTTTAAATTGAATCACTGGGACTTTGATTATTACTTACAGCCATTTGCGCTTTTGAGTCGATCGCACAACGATCGGTAGGCGGACTCACCTGTTGTAGTAGGCGGGATTTCTGTCTTCATTTCCACCAAAGGCGCTTTCGGGTTCCCGATACCGGAATTGGCAACTGATTGTTGTCCGGTTGTCAAAGACCCAAAGGGGGCATCGGCTCTGTAAACGCGGACTATTAAAGAATAGCCCGTGTCTGTCGGGTTGGCCCCAGCAGAACGAATACCCTGAACAAGAAACTCTTTTTGGTCACAGTTTGCGCTTGTTTGATTTGAGTTAGAACAGTACAAATCATCGGTTTTGTTGGCCGGAGCGGGCTGAACCTGGGAAGCGTCAGTATATGTCTGAATTGGAATCGGAGTCGCCCCCACTCTCAGAGCGTCAATGTAAGTTTTCGCCGCCTGCGTGGCCAGTTCTATCCGCCGCGCTTGGACGCGAGTCGCTACTGAGAAAGCCATCACCGGGGCGATCGCGATCATCAGCACCGATACTACAATCATCGCTACCAATGACTCGATAATCGTGTAGCCGCCATCTCGCGAAGGGGATAAATTTTGGTGTTGTTTTTGCTCAGTCATAAGTAGGACTCCAGTAATTGCGCGGCGGAAAGTTAGAGGGTTAAATGGGGCATTGAGTTGGATTGGTAGGATCGACGGTTTGGGTAGCCGGCGTGGCAGCAGCGTTGTCCGTGACTCCGCACATCAAAGTTTTTACCCACTCGTCATTGCGAGGTACTTCCCGGAAATACTCGGCCGGCTCAGTCTTTCTGGGAGGAGTAGTGAACCTTTGGGTAAACAAGTCAGGTGGCTGAGATAGCATACCCACGTCATAACCCCAATCCCGATCGGGCGGTCTGAAGAAGGGAATGAGACCTAAGCCCTCAATTTTGTATCCGGGGGAGTTTAGTGCAGCTTCGGGAGGTGTATAAGTAACTGTAGCATTCGTTGGGGGAGCGAAAAGACTTTTTAGAGTCCTTGCTGGATCTGTCCTCTGCGGAGAGCTCGCTGGCAAAATCGGCTGATATGGTGAGGTACTAAAGGCACTGCGGTTTAGTTGGACGAAAGCACCCTGAATCTTAACCTTAATGTTGTTGTCTTTGCCCTTACTCCAGCTCTCCAAGAAGCGGGGGAAGTTTTGCAAGCCACCGTTAAATTCGCCCGTACTGGGGCCGAGCTTTCGTGAAGGAATGTCGCCGGAGCCGATGATTAAATTATATGTTGTCTCTTTATCCTCGGCTCGGGTTATCCACCCCGTTCCTGTAACGGTATCGCCTTGCGGTGGAGTTGTGCCACTTCCATTATCCAATGTCACTGTTTGGAGCTGCAAGACTGGCATGAGCAGCGGCTGCCTGGTCGGAATTGTAGAATCCGGCAACAGTTGATTATTCCAATCATTGACATTGGTGTTGAGTCGAAAGGGCACATCAGGATTCCCGTCGTAACTCATAGTTGTAGGGGAAGGTGCCGTGGCAAACCATAGAGAATTGGGTTGTGGATCGCCCCTACCGGCACTAACTGCTCCGCTGATAATTCCTAATGGCTCTCCTGTCAGCTCATAATTACTGTCTCTTTGAAAAGCAACGCGGCGGGGGAAACGTTGCAACTCTAATGCTGGGGGAGTAGCAGTTGTTCCAGCTCCGGCTACCCAATCGGTAGAGGACACACCACCATCATTTGCACGCTTCAGAGTTATCGGATTGACATACCAGTCATCAGGTTTGCATTCAGAAACAGGCAGTTTCATACAAACTTCCATCAAATACTCTGGGAAGTCGCCGCGCCGCTGGACAGGGGTGGCGAAGTTAGTGAAGTAAGAACTATCAAGCTTACCAGTGACGTTTTTGTAACTTGTGTCTGTAAGCCCTCCAGTTACAACAAGATTCCCAGTATTTGAGAATGCTCCGCTAGTGAGCCCGTTAGTCACAAAGTTGTTGTTGAAAAATCCTTTCTCTTTGCGGGGTTTTACAGCAGCAGCGCCGACATTATTTCTGAGGTCAAAGTCACCCTCGTTGCGGAAGCCAAAACGGTAATTTTTTGACAGCAGGGTGACAGCATCTGCTAGGACTGTTGCCTGACGCCAATTGTCACCCCCACAATTCGTAAGTCGCGGGTCGCCCTTGCGACAGGCAAAGCTCTCATTAAGGGTGGTTCGACCTTCGTAGAAATCAGCTTGATTCCAAGTACCGGTCAGCGCCTGGTTAAACTCTTGCCCAGTAGTGCCCCCGGTGTGAAGATTAAACTCTCCTTTGATATAAACCGGCAAATTAGAAACTAAAATCAAGCCTTTTTGCTTGACCAAATCTGTCACACTGGTTACGTCCGGGCTCGTGCCGCGGAATAGTTCTTTACCGTTGATTAAGACAATGCCGTTGGGTTTGCGGGTTGGATCGAGCAGAGAGTCCGAGGGGCTGACTCTTTTGCTGGTCTTTTCATCGATCTTTCCAGTCGCGGGATCGAGAGTCCGATCGCTGCGATCGGGCAGCGCGTCATCTCGGCTGGCATAAATTATTCCACTGTTGGGCAGCAAATACTCCGGGCTTGGCCCAGTAGCATTACTTTGAGCGATAGGTGTCTTCCGAAGTTGATCTAAGTCAATCTGAGTTGCCCGAATTTCTAGGGGTTGCCGTTCTTCGATGGGCTGATTGTAATCTCCTGTTAAGTTTGCTGCCTGGGAGCCTGCTGGTCGGGGCTTTGGAGCAAGAGGACTGCTCAGCGTAAAGGCTTCATTAACCTTGGTATCGGGATCGTCCCGATCGACTGCCTTGATTTCTCTGGCATCCAAAAATGCTACTTCTTGAATTGCCCCGTGAGGAATCTTTGCGGGATCGGGAGTGATAGCGCCTTTTAGAATGTCGATTGCACAATTCGTTGAGTCAATAGCAGCTTTTTGTGCCAAAGTGCGCTCGGTGTCAGCCACTTGGAGAGCCGATCGCAAAGGCCCGTTAGCAAAGCGACCGTCGGGGAAGACTAAGTTGGCTTGATTGTCCAAAACTGCATCGCCACCGCTCAGCAAGCCGTTAGCCCCTACATTGGAAGCACCTGGTCTGGATGTTTGAGGGGGGCCGTAGGTGATGCCGTTATTAGATCCGATGAATGTTGGCTGCGTTCCTGCTCCCTGTCCGCTGACATTGGGTAGCGGGTCGATATTGAGGGCTGTCAAAGCGCTGCTGGGGTCGTAATAGCTGCTGACGCAGGCGATCGGCTCTTGGACTGGTTGAGCTGGTGGAACAATGTCGTCAGCCTTGTAGCCTTTCTCTGCATAGTGATAAACTGCCGCTGCCCGCATCCGCAAATCACCTTTGGCATATTGCCGATTGTTGGCGCCAAGCTCAACGGGGTATTGTGTAGTAGCGACTAGTCGGGTAGGCAGCCCCGAGCCATCTGAGGGTCCTGGAAAGTCCACCCAATTTGAATCACGAATGCTGCCGGCATCAGCATTATTGTTATAGACTTTAGACCCAGATCCTAGTGGCGACATCGGCATGGTATCGGGCCAGACAACGGGGTACTCTTCTGGACTCACAGTTGCCGGGTCGTCGTAAGTATTTGCCACAACCAAGGGGTCATTGATTGTGGGCGGTCCATATTTTTCAACGCCAGCATCAAGCCATACAGGAGGTGGGAGAAAGGAATTTTTGCGATCGTAAACTCCAGCACTGGTGATGACACGCAAACCGCCAATCCCATCGACTGCTGTTTTAGGTACTTGGGCTGCTGATGCTTCCCAGAAACCGTCTCTGAGGTCTGCATCTGTCTTTTCTCCTAAACCGTTGCCGCGGTCTGTCGCCCCCACGTCAGCGAGCTTTGTTATCTGCGAAGTGCGCGTGCGACCTGTGTCTGTTGAGTCGCTATTCCACTTTCCAGCGACTGGTTGCTCTGTGCTGACTAATTTATTTTGACTGCTGTCCCACCACTTATTAGGCAAGCTGTTACCTGCAACCACGCGATCGCCCAGGTATGTTTCTTCTTCGAGCTGCTTGTTTGGAACGATCTCTGTTGCTTCTAGCTGGTTTAGATTGAGACTTAATTGAGTGTTAGCATCAGTCGGAAGGTTCCATTTCTCGACTGGTCGTAGATTCTCTCCGCTACTACCTGGTTCAATGGGCGAGGTTCCTGTTGGTGGAGGGCCGTAGTCAGTAATTCCGCTTTCTCCAAATGCCACTTCAGCAAAGGGAACTTTTCGCGTTGTGAGTTTAAAATAATTTTCTAGTGCTTGCTCCCGGCTCTGAGTCTTCGGTCTCTGCTGGACTGACAATGGGTCATCAGTAACGGGTTTAAGAACCTGCCACTTCACTAGCAAATCGATGCGCTCCTGAAATGCTGCGTTGTTGTAAAGTACGTCTAAAGCACTTGATGCAACAGATTGACCACTTTTTTCATTTACGAGTGTCTTGCTAATTTGTTGCTCTATTATTGGATCTGGCTTTTTAAACAGGTGTACTTGAACTTTGTTAGCACCAAAATTATCACCAGAACCGCCATTTACTACATTACCACCAACAATTATTTTGCTATTTTCTTGTTCGTAAAAACACGAATTTTGGCTGCTAACTTGATACAATTTTAAATCGTTATCAGCGCGCAACCCCGTCACAAGAAGATTACTATTTGTAATCATTCGGCCGTTGATATTTACGGGAGGCCCTGGAGATATTTCTAAGTCGTCTTCGTACACAACCGCGTTGTTGCTGAGGGGAATGCGACTTTGGTCTTGCTGGTATTCGAGTGCGGATATGCTGCTAGTTCCTGTGAATTCTTTATAATTACCACCCAAACTGCTAGCTTCCGAGGCTGTAATCGGTACATTAACCGTGTAAACAAAAAAACTTTTTAACAATCGGCCATTAACCCTGTACCAACCGGAATCCCCAACCAAGCTAGCGATATTACCTGCTGCTGCCTCACATCCTTTTTTCAGTACGCCAAGGGACATTGGTGGGGTTCTTGCTTCCAGTGGCTTTCTTGCCCTCTCGAACTGGCCTGCATTAGCACCTGTTGTAATACGTGGGGGGCTGCGGAAAAATATGCCGTAGAGAGTAAAAGTGTCATAATTGCCATCGTTATTCGTATCGACGGGATATCTCCAAGCAGTGTTTATCGATTCATTAATCTCGACACCGCGAGTATTGGTAATGGGAAGATCGGGGGATAATATACTATTGTTACCGTCTAGATCGGCTTTAAGTTTTAGACGTGTCTCGTCCCCAAAGGTATAAGTATCGGTACCGCTACCACCACCACTGCTATCAGATATCATCCGGTACATTTCTGCGTCGGAGGGAGTCGCCGTCGGTCTTTGCGGATCTTCGTACAGCAGGAAGTTTATTTTTGCTTTTGCCCGATCGAGCGCGGGAGTGGCGGCCGCCAGCACCTGCTGGTTCACGCGCACGTTGCGGGCCGTATTTGCCCGATCGAACGATCGCAGAGTAATTGCCACCGTCAACAAGATCACTACCAGCAACACCATCGTCACCGTCGGCAACACAAACCCAGCCACCGGCAGTCGTGCCCGGCGGCTCATTGCCATCAGCGCTTGCAGCATTGCTCTCATCAGCCGCTTCGCCCCGGATCTGGTCACCCCAGCAATCCGCCGCAGCAGCGATACGATAACTTTGGATAATTTGCTTTTAAACATTAACGCCTTCCTGAATAATTTCAGAGATGGTATTGCAGGTAGATACTGCTGAACAGTACGATCCCATCTTTATTGTTCCCATTTTCCACAACATCCATATCAGCCCTTGCACAAATTCACAAAATATGTTATTTGGCAAACAAATAAAATCTCAAAATCGATAACCGATTTAACTGTCGATATCTGGCACAATCGGCGGTTTTTTTGTCGGATGGGGGCGGATTTACCCGACTGCGGGTTTGCCTCAAGGACGATTAGTCAAACTCGCCCCGGCAGAATTTTGTGCCTCCTATTCTCAGGAGAGTACAACCGCCGATTTGTTTTCCCCCGCAAGATTTCCTTTGCCAGGATTTGGGCTTGGGGAATTTCACTCTAGCCTACCTCTATCCTAATTGTCAGTGCCCCGATCGACTGTGAGTTCGATCGCTCTTGATGATTTAGTGGCGAGAAAACCAGCCCACAATTGCCAAAAACCCGCAATCTCCGAAGCCTGTATCCGCCCGATCGCATTTGAGTGTTACTTCGGCGTGCGATCGCGCGTTAAAATAGCGATGATTTCTTGTTTTGCGCGATCGTCACCACCCATGAGCCACAGCCGAAAACCGCCCGACTTCATCATCATCGGTGCCCAAAAAGGCGGCACAACATCCCTATACGCCTATCTCACCAAACATCCCCAAATCGCCCACGCCACCGAAAAAGAAGTACATTATTTTGACTTAAAATTCGACCAAGGCCCGGAGTGGTACCGCGCCCAATTTCCCCAGCCAGCAAACGACACCGACAAAGTAACCGGAGAAGCCAGTCCCTACTACATATTTCATCCCCGCGTACCAGCACGCATCCACGATTTGTGTCCGCAAGTTAAAATCATCGCCCTGCTGAGAAACCCAGTCGATCGAGCAATTTCTCATTACTATCACTATATCAGAATAGAATACGAATCCCTATCATTAGAAGATGCGATCGCAGCCGAACCCGCTCGACTCAAAGGCGAACTTGAAAAACTCCTAGCCAACCCAAACTACCACAGTTACGAATACCAACACCACAGTTATTTAAGTCGCGGCATTTACGCCGATCAACTTCCCGCGTGGATGAAACTATTTCCCCCTTCACAAATGCTAATCATCAAAAGCGAAGACTTGTATGCCAACCCCTCAGAAACCGTCAACAAAGTATTAGAATTCTTAGACTTGCCGCCGCACCAACTAGAAAACTACGGCAAGCACAACTCCAACGAATATCCGCCCATCAGCGAGGCTGTATACGAGCAATTGAGAGCATATTTTCGACCGCACAACCAAAGATTAGCTCAATTGTGCGATCGAGACTTCGGCTGGGACTAATAATTAGTCATTAGTCAGCAGTCCTCAGTCATTAGTTAGTAAGTCAAAAAAAATATGCGGTCGGGAATTGTCGGGGCCCTTTCACCAACAATATTTAACAAATACAAACAATCTAAAAATCGTTAATTAAATAATTTACACATAATTGTGGGATGGGCTCTATAGCCCGTCCAGGAC
>NZ_JADEWV010000193.1 GCF_015207455.1 Microcoleus sp. LEGE 07076 | reverse complement strand
CCCATTATTAAATAAGATACCAGCAAACTTCATAAAACGTCAAGTAAAAAGTAAAAAAAACTAATTTTTTTAAACTTTTTGAAAAAGTAAAAATAAAGTTTGACAAGTCGGACTGTATTGCAATTATATAACTTGCAAAGCAGTATGGATGATGAATTTTAGTTATTTTAATAGGGTGCGTCAGTTGTAAAATTTTGGCTAAACACAGATCGGATGATTGCTGACGCACCCTACGGACTCAAGTCCTAGATCAGGTGCGCGCAGCGCGCACCATACAATCTCAAGACCTAGGGAAAAAACCCCGCATTGGAAGAGGTGGAAATTTAAACAGGTTCTAACTGGGAAATTACCTTTTCCATGTATTGGGCAACTTTGGTTTCTTTTTCCACAGAATTGGTTTCCATGTAAACGCGCATCAAGGGCTCGGTTCCCGAAGGCCGCAGCAGTACCCAGCCGCCGTCTTCTAGATAAAGTTTAATTCCGTCTTTGCGGCCGATTTCCTTAACGCCGATACCCGCTATTTCCGTCGGGGGATTCTTGGTAAAAGATGCCAAAACGGCTGCTTTGTGTGCTTCCTCTAGGTGCAAGTCCAAGCGTTTGTTGTACAGGGGGCCGTCGGCTTCCTTGATGGCTTCTTCGACTAGCTGGGAAAGGGGTTTGCCTTCGTAGGCGATCGCCTCAGCAACTAGCATATCAGCCAAAATCCCGTCTTTTTCGGGGATGTGACCCAAAACGCTCAAACCGCCAGACTCTTCGCCTCCGATGAGTACCGCAGTTTCCCGCATTTTTTCGCCGATGTATTTAAAACCGACTGCGGTTTCGTAGATTGTTAAGCCGTATTTGGCGGCCATATTGTCGAGCAAGTGGGTAGTTGCGACGGTACGGACGATCGCCCCAGTCAAGCCTTTATTCTTAACCAAGTGACGGCCCAACAGCAACAGCACAGTGTTTGGAGTCAAGACATTTCCCAACTCATCAACAATACCAAAGCGATCGGCATCGCCATCGGTAGCCAAACCCAAATCAGCGGAATCCTTTTTAACAGATTCCACCAACTCGACTAACTGTTCGCCCTTGGGCTCGGGCATTCCCCCGCCAAACAGCACGTCGCGGTAGGTGTGAAAACTTTCGACATCGCAGCCGCAGTGTTCCAAAACATCGTCGAGATAACCGCGAGAAGTCGAATACAGAGCGTCGTACTTGACCTTCAACTTAGCAGAGCGAATCCGCTCCACATCGATCGAGCTATAAAGAAACTTCAGATATTCGGGTTTCGGGTCAAAAGTAGAGATTCGATCGTTGTGGCTGCCGATTGCTGGCGCGTCAGAAGCACCAGCAATATTTGCCACAATTGTATCGGTAATTTCCGGGGTAGCCGGGCCCGCGTAGTCAGGGATGTATTTGATGCCGCAGTAAGGTGCGGGATTGTGGGAAGCGGTGAACATCAGGGCTCCTGCGGAGTTGAGATGTTTGGCGCTGTAGGCGATGACTGGTGTGGGGCAATCTCGATCGACCACTTTGACAGTCCATCCCAAATCTGCCAATATTTCCGCCGACGTGCGGGCGAACTCGTCTGCCAAAAATCGGGTATCGTAGGAGACTAGAACTGGGCGGTCTTTGGTGTAAGCGGTTTCGAGGTAACTGGCGATCGCCCTGGTGACTTTTCGCACGTTGGCAAAAGTAAAGTCACGGGCAATCAGTCCCCGCCACCCATCGGTTCCGAACTTAATTTCTGTTGAATTGCTGGCACTCATTTTATCACTTCCTCTCGTCCTATTAATCCTACCCGAAGGCATAGCCTTAAAGACCTAGTGGCCGTGCTGTTTTTGAGGTCAGCGCCGCGAAGCTATGGCTGTGGATGAATTGTCCGCCGGGCCCGATCGACCTAATCCTCTGGTTGTAGGGTGAGGTTCCGCTGCTGGGGCAGACGACTCGAAGCAGCCAGAGTTGGTGAAATCTGCGATTTGGCGGGCCCTGTCGATATATATTGGGGTTTTGAAGGGCGGTTGGGCGATCGAATGGATGCTGACAAATTGCGGGCGATTCACCAAGAGGGATAGCTACCCTTCGGGAACGCTTCGCGAACGCAGGCGCGGGAAGCATTAAAAATTAATTGCCAAAAAACCCCGCTGCCAGTGGCATTAACGAAACGCACATAAATCTTCATCTCAATCTCATCTCTAATTTAATTATTTATAAAAATTGCTCGTTGAATGTGTTAGGGTTTTCTAACAATCCCAAGGCTGAAAATAAATTTCTGGCTTCACCTAGGAAAATAAATTAATCAAAGTAATCGCTCCCTAGGGGTGTAGGGTAGATTCTTTGAGAAGGTAGGGCGATCGACAAAAGCGATCGAAACAAATATAAAATATTTTAAGCAGCAGTTTTTTGAGATAAACTTAACTTGAATGCTCAGCTTTTAAAACAAGTTAAAGTTATTTTCAGCCATTTTTACAGAGCGATTGAAAAAACTAAGACGGGGATCGCAGGCTGACGGTGATCTAGCGCACAATCAATAGCGTTATTTACGTGCAACGTATAAAAAATGCAGGCAGTACAGCCAAACGGCTTATAGCTTTAAGCACAATAGCGAATGACTCTCAGCGTACAAATGCAGAAGATCGTAGTTGACAACGTTAAAAATTAGGGGAAACGATCTGGTGCTGCTTTATAAAAAAACGAGGTTTATCATGACGAGTATTTCACAAGTATCTTTAAAATCTTTACCAGCAGCCGACGAAATTCAACAGGGCGAAAGTTTTGCAACACCCGGTATTACTGGATCGGACTCTCAAAAAAGACCAGAGGCTCAAGGCGTTAACGTTTCTTCCTTAGCAGTTAGCTGGGCAAAAAAATATTACAATACAGTGGAGGCACGAGAAAACCAAGGGGTGCGGCAAATTCCCGACAGCTCGGAGTCAAGTAATTATGATGGAAATCGAGCGAAAATAGTAGACAAATTGATGGATACCCTGAAAATAGCCAGCGACATAGCTTGGAATAAAGTAGAAGCTGTTTTGGGGGGACAAATAGAGCAGCAGGCGATCGATCCGAGCTTAATTAGTCATGAAGAAATTGCTGCAGACACTCGCACCTTATATCGCAAAGCAATAGACGCTTACGGTGATAGAGAACCAGCTTCTCGTTTGTCAGTGGTGGTGGGAAAAGAGCTGGTCAAACTGAGGCGGAAATACTCAGAGAAAAATTCGTTAGTGCTGGGATTTGTGACGCTGCAGTTTCAGTATACTAGCAAAATTTTGTTAGGATGTCTTGCGGAGTCAGAGCTATCAGAATTTGCACCCTATATAAAAGTTGTAGACGACTACTTGCACATTCCCTACGGACAGATTAATGAGGCTGCTGCTAATCACCCACCAAATTCAAGAGCTCTCTTAGCCGTTCAGCATTTGTTGCAGCACACGACTCAGATTGCTAGTGCAGTGTACGATCGAGCTAGTTCCCAGCATCCAGGATACCGCAGCAGCAGCGGTTATTTGAGCGATCGGGAAGTAAAAATTTCTAGTATGCGGGATGTCGAGATTTTTCAAAGCTATTTGTGCTGGTGCGTTTTGGAAGAAAGCATTCGCCCGCTACAGCAAGAATTGTTTCCAATTTGCGTGATGCTGTACCCGAAACTTCATGTAAGTTGGGAATTAGTGCAGGATATGCTGCTGATTTTGTTTTGGGAAATATCCGATCGGCTTCCTGCTGAAGATTTAATCGTATTTTTACCTTACTTGCGTACTGTAACAGAGATGTTTTCCAGCGATGTCTTTGAAAATTAGTCAGTTGTTAGTTGGCAGTTGTTAGTTGGTTGTTGGCAGTTAGTGTCAAAATTTAGCAATAGCTTATTTGAAAAAGAAAGCTGCGACTGCCAAACATCCCCAACCGACAATAAAAGCAACTCCGCCCAGCGGCGTAATTGCACCCAGCCACTTGATGTCAGTCAAACTCAGGGCGTACAAACTGCCTGAAAAGACGATCGTGCCGGCAATAAAAGCCCATCCAGCCACTGCAAAAAAGGTTTGGGACTCTTGGGCGCGGCTTAATAGCAAAGCTACGAGCAATAGAGCTAGGGCGTGGTACATTTGATATCGAGCTGCAGTTTCAAAAATTGCTAAAGCTCGATCGGTCAATTGATTTTTCAAAGCGTGGGACGCAAAAGCACCGCCTGCAACGGATAAACCTCCGAATACGGCTGCGGCTGCGAGGAAGATTCGGGTTAAGATTAGTGATGACATATTTTAACGTGGATGGGAAAAGGGCGATCGCCCTTCCACACAAAAGAGCGATCGCCCTAACCTTATACCATTTCTGAAAACCTATGCAACAGTAGCGACTGATTGTTAGCTGTCACTTCGTTTAACCAAACCTAAAGACTGTAGCAAGACTTTTTAAAAGTGGTATTAGAATAAACTAAACTGCACCAGCTTGAAAAATCTGATTTGCTGTGAGGTTTAAATCTGGAAAAGTTTGCGACACAATGCGATCGTTCTCTCGAAACTTAACGATTTGATATTCACCCTCAACCAAGCTACAGACAGAAATTGTCGGTTGTTTGGGATTTCCAATCAAATTGCGTCCGCCCAACGCAGCATAATCTACAATCCAATATTCCTGGATACCCATCTCCTCATAATCGGCGTATTTCAAATAGTAATCATCTCGCCAATTGGTTGACACAACCTCAATTACCAAAGGTATCGATGCACCTAAACTGAGGGTAGATTGTTTTTGCCATAATGTTTCGTTCACCAGATTTGCGCGATCTAGCACCAACACATCAGGGAAATAACCAGAATCTTTTTCAGGAGGTCTAACTATCACTTGGCGGGGGATACCGTAGGGTAATCCCTGACGATCTATTTGAACAGAAATTTTGATGCCAAGAAAAATGATAACTTCCTCGTGTTCGCCTACTGGTTGTGCCATCTCAACAATATCTCCATTATGCAATTCGTAGCGTACCGCCGAATTGTCTGGCAGCCACTTCACAAATTCCTCGAAGTTTACGAGTTTGGGTAAAGCTTGAATCATAGGTTTTGAGAATTACCGATAATATAAATTATATCTCTAAGTTCTATCAGAGCGATCGCCTGTTTTTTGGGAAAGGGCGATCGTCTTTTTTTACGGCCGATTAACGGGGACAAGGTAAACTTGCTCCAATCCCACCGACTCAGCCAAACCTGAAATAGCTACCACTCAAGCTCAAATTTGACCCTCCTTGCAAAATGCCAATTAATTCATTTTGAGCCGAAGCCTTGCGGTAAATTGCCGTACCAGTTTGGTTAGCTTGCGAGAAAGGAACTAGCAAGTAATCATCTGCTTTACCCTGCAATTGGATACTATCTTCACTCGCATTAAAATCAGTAATCAGCCCGTAGTCACTATCGCCGTTATCGTAGTAAGTGTTATTGGCATCTCCCAAAATAAAAATATCGCTGCCACCTCCACCAGTTAAAGTGTCAATTTCCTCAATTCCGGGGTTAATAGCATTGATGTCAACTCCGGTGAGAATATCGTTGCCATTGTCACCTTTAAGCACGTCATTGCCAAGTCCACCGAAAAGCGAATCATTTCCATCTCCACCGATGACAATATCTTGCCCTTTTTCACCATCTAAGTAGTCATCATTGAGATTTCCTGATAACACATCTTGACCTACATTGCCAAAGATTTTATCATTTCCTTGGCGGCCGGAAATGGTGTCATCTTCCTGGGTTCCGTTGATAATATCATCTTGAACAGTGCCTTCCAAGCCATTATTTGGGTTAGCAAAACCGAAACCTCGGCTACCAAAAACGGCATAACTTTTGCCGGGAGAATCTTGAAATAAACTGCCAGGTGCGCCAACAATTATATCGTCGATGCCGTCGCCGTTAATATCTCCGCCACCGCTGACAGCAGTGCCAACTAAACCATCCGTTTCTACTCCATTTAAAACTAAGGCATTCTTACCGTTGGCTTCTGCTAAGCTGAAATTAGCTGAAAATTCCTTTTTGCCAAAAACAATAAAGGTTTTGCCTGCATTATTTTTATCGTCAGAGTTGGCGCTGGAGGCTCCTATTAACAAGTCGTCAAAGCCATCTTTATTGATATCTCCCGCATAGCTAACGGCATTTCCGGCCGAACCTTCAGCATCGAAACCGAAGATTGTAAAGCCGTTACTGCCGTTCAATTCAGCCGGGTTGATAATGACAGGAAACGCATCTTTTTTGCCAAAAACTACGTAGGTTTTGCCTGCGTTAATTTGCTCGCCAACTGTCGCACCGGGAGAGCCAATTACGATGTCTTTATTGCCGTCACCGTTGATATCTCCTGTGGCAGTGAGAGCGATTCCAGAACGTTCTTCGGCATTGAGTCCGGCGATGAAAAATCCGGTAGTTCCATTTAATTCTGGGACGTTAACGCTGCCAGAAAATCCTCCTTGCTGACCGAATATAACGTAAGTTTTGCCTGCATTAATGCCGCCGTTGGTAGTACCGCCATCTGCACCAATTACGAGGTCAGGGATGCCGTCGCCGTTGATGTCGCCGCTGCTGGCAGTACCGCTAGAATTGCCGTCGATGCCGTTAATTACAAAGCCGTTATTGTTGTTAATTTCAGCTAGGTTTAAGTTAGGAGAAAAACCTGTGGTGCGGCCGTAGATGACGTAGCTTTTACCGGGTGTGCCGCCGAGGGGGCCGGGTGCGCTGATGAGTATGTCGTCAATGCGATCGCCATTAATATCGCTAATACCAGTCGCAAAGAGGCCGGCATAGTCAAAGGTGTTAGTTCCTGTGACGGCAAAACCATTATTTCCGTTCAAATTAGCCAGGTTAAAATTAGTAGGAAATCCTTGGTTTGTGCCGAAGACAATGTAAGTTTTTCCGGCATTATTTTGACCGTTGACAGCGGCACCGAAGGCACCAATAATAAAGTCTTTGATGCCGTCGCCGTTTATATCCCCTGCACTGCTGACTGTGCCGCCGCTGAAACCTTCGGCATCTGTGCCGTTGAGGGTGAAACCATTTTGACCGTTGAGTTGGGAAAGATTGACGCTGGCGGGAAATTTTTGATTGCCAAAGATGACTTGACTTTTGCCTGCGGCGTTGACGTTATTGGGGTCGGCACCGAACGATCCGACTATGATATCGTCTATTTTGTCGCCGTTAATATCTCCGGTTTTGCTAACAGCAACTCCTGAGAAGTTACCTGCTTCTGTGCCGTTGAGGACGAAGCCGTTATTGCCGGAAAGGTCGTCAAGTTTGAGGCTGTTGATGTTGATATTAACGGTGGCGGCTTGTATTTGTTTGCCGTCTGTTAGGAGGTAGTTAAATTTATCGGTGCCGGTGAAGTCTGATGGTGGGGTGTAGGTCAGTTTGTCGTCGGTTTTATCGTCTCGGGTGTTGTTGTTGTCGAGGGTGATGATGCCGCAGGCAACGGATTTTGTGTTGAATTCTTTGATGGAGAGGGGGTCTTTGGCGGTGGTATCGTTGGCTAGGATATCGATTTTTGTGGCTGTGTTGACGGTGGTGGTGGTAAAGTCGCTGTTGGCGGTGAATGGAAGGGCGATCGCAAGTACGCTATCTGGATCTGGTGCGTTGATTGCTTCCTCAAGAATGTCTGGATCGAAGTCAGTGAGTACGAGGTCGATGATAGCAGCTTCGCGGGTAGTGGGATTTTTGATGCGATCGCCTATTAGTTGTTCGGCTTTTGCAACATCTGCGGGGTTTAAGTCGGAGATTTTAACTTTCTGGCGGGGGTAATTTTGCAGAGTAAAGGTGTTGGTGTTTTCGCCAGGATTGTAGTCGAATAAGGATTCAGCTTGATTGACTCGCCAGCTATCAGAGTATTCGCCATAAAGTTGCTGTTGGGAAACTGGTTCAGGAATTACAGTTCCGTCGCGCTTTGCTAGGTCATCTTTGGGGTTTTTGTTGAAGTTGCCGAGTAGTCCTTTGATTTTTCCTTCGCGATCGTCGGTGAGGAAAACCTCAACATTGACGCGACTTCCTACACTTGCAACTAATTGATCGCCAGTCGGATAAACAATAGTATATTTGCTGCCTTCACGATAGATGCGGCCGTCTCCAATAGCAAGTGCATCATCGTTGGCAATTTGGGTTTGCTGGCCATCGATTAAAAGTCCTTGGTCTTTGTAAATTCCTATGCGTTTTCCAGCCAAAACTGTTGCTACGGCGGTGTTGTCGGAGACGTTGCTGCGGGGGTTGTTGTTAATGGGTTGTTGTCGGACTTGGATTTTTAGGTCGCCTGTTGTTGATTCGATTAAGGTGAATTCTCCGGCGGCTTGGAAGTCGTGATATTGTTTGTCGATCGTGACGATCCGAGGGTCATTGTAGGTTTTGCCTCCATTTTTGGGCTTTTCGGGTTTTTGGTCGTTGTCGATGATGATGCCTGTTGCATCTATTGTAGTAACAGGATCGTTTGTAGCAAAACTTGAACCATCAGATTTTTTCAGTTTAACTTTAAAAGTTTCGGTTGACTCTGGTTTGTCATCCCCGGTAGTTGGTACAGTAATATCAGCACTAACTTGTCCGGCAGGAATTGTTACTGATCTTTGACTAGGGAAATAATCTTCACCTGCCTTTGCTGTGTCGTTTTCATACTCAAGTACCAAAAATACTGGCTCATTTGACGGTTCATTACGGGATACTGTGAATACTAGGTTTTCTCCCTCATCTGCACGCGCATCTGAAATGGAATATGGGAGGTTGTAAGGAATTTCATACTCTTTCTCAATTATTAGATTCTTAGACGCATCTGAAGCTTGCTCGTCCAATTCTGTTCCGCCGATTGTGGAAATATCAATTGGTTGAATCTTTATTTTTCCGTCAGGCCCAACCAATGGAAAAGGATCTGTCAATGGCAACCCATTTTCGGGAATTATAATAGGCAGTTGTATTAGTTTTTTAGGAAGAAGATATCCTGAAGCCTTGCCACCCAACGAGAGGTTAGATACTCCTGCTTCAAGGCTTAAATTGTATTTTAATCCGTCAATCTTAGCTATAAACTGGGGTACGATACCCAACTCATTCTTAACAGTACCACGTAATTCATATTTGGCTTTAACCTTTAAAACTCCAGAGCCATCATTAGGAGCATCAAACTTAAATTCAGCACTTTTGTCTCCCAAAAATCCGGTTTGTTCTGACTGCCCTTCAACTGACATTGTTACGAGAATTGGTTGAGTTGGATCTGGTATGAAAGTCGTGTCTTGTTGAATAGCTAAGCCGAGACTTGTTTTTAGATCCAATAAGTCATATCCCAGCTTAGCCTTCAATCTAGGAACTGTTTTATTCTCAAAAGAAGGAAAACTGATTTCTAGATCCTTACCCAGAAGCCCCAAAGGTCTATAAAATAAAGAAATAAGCTTATCTACATCAAGCTCACCCTCAAGAAAATTCTCGGTACGTAAAGTCCCCTTGAGAGAAGGAAATATACCTTGCCCCGGAATAGTTTTTACTTCTGTAACTTTGTCATCAAATGACTTTGGAAATTTAATGTTTACCTTGCCAATACCAGAAGCTTCTTTAACTACATCAGATGGAAGACCTAAACTTTCCGCAATGGATTTTCCAATATCAAAGCTGGTCTTAAGATCGCCCTGATTAATTTTTAGTATTTCTCTTGTTAGAGTAGAGCCACTACCAGGCACTTGAAGATCGGGTGCAGAGTAATTTTTCCCGTCGAGAGGATGCTGAAATGAGATATTTTTGATTCCAGAGTCACCTATACGGTATTCATAATCAATTCCTGCTTGGGGCAGCTTTAGTCCTATAGTCTTGATTGAAGTATTTTCTCCAAGTGTATAGCCCGGTAAAGTAAAAATAGAAAAACTTTCACCTTTGCTGACTGCATTTGGTAAATCAAGATTGATGGTGGCTGGATACTCAAACTCAGGTTTTCCAATTTGACCTAATTTAACATAGGGAATTGGTTTTCCTGCAAAATCAATGTTCCAATCAAAGTTTAAGCCTAAATTATTAAATTGACCACCTTGAGTAATTCCAAAGGAATCTAGATCATCAATTTCAATGCGTCTTTCAAAAGATGAAGGAGCTGATAAATCAGAAATATCTTTAGCAAAAAAATCAAGGTTATCTGATTGGCTTCTCTGCTCGATCGCCCTCACTACCCCATCCAAAACAACGATCGCCGAATCATCCTCACCCTTCAACCCCGCCAATTCCCCCTGACTCAACGCCTTACCTTGAACTAAATCCGAAAAAATCTCCCCCTCATCCCCGATCGCATCTACACGATTAATCTGCGAATCAACAAAATGCCCAAACTCTTCCAGCAAAACACCCGCAACAGCCGTAACATTCCCCGCATTTTTGGCAAGGAATTCCCGCGACAGATAAATCTTCCCAGTCGCAGCCGCAAACGCACCCAAAGCACCATTAATCTCAGCTTCCGAACGAATCTCAATCTCTGGAAATTCGCTAAAATCTCCCTGTGCCCAAGCTGATGCTAACTTGACTGCTTGCTCAACATCAAAGCTATTGCCGAATGCTACCTGCATCTTGGCCAGAAAATCTGGACTTGTCGCAAAACTGCTGAGGGAATTCTGCGCGATGCCTACGGCTGTCTGCGCGATCGCACTTCCCATAATCAAAGTGTGATCCTCAACACCCGTACCCACTTCAGTACCGAAAAACTCATCATCTGTTAGCCATTTCATAATCCGATCTCCTCAAAAAAGCTAATTGTTGCCAAAAAACACAAAAGGCCGGGAAAGTGACAAATGCAATCAAAGCGATCGCGCCTGCCCTTTCACCAGCCCCGTGGGGATTGAACCCTCATATCTCAAGCTAGGTTGTTACCTAATATTTAGTTGTTTAAACAATGATGCTGCCGCCCATTGAGGCTGTACAGAGTAGATCATTGCGGGTACTTTACCCGAATTAAAAATAAGTTACAGCATTTAATTCAACCTGTCAATACCTTCCCTTAGCTTTGTTGTACAGAGTTTCATGG
>NZ_JADEWV010000192.1 GCF_015207455.1 Microcoleus sp. LEGE 07076 | reverse complement strand
TCGCCGCGCCCTACCCACCCTACAATACATTCAATTAAAAATAGGCGGCTAGCTCATTTCTAACATTCGCTGGATGGGTTGTAGTGCGGCTAGTTGCAGCTCTGGAGACATGGTAATTTCTGGGGTTTGATTTTTCATGGCTAGATACAATTTTTCCAAAGTATTTAATCTCATGTGCGGGCATTCGTTGCAAGCACAAGTATTGTTGTTACCAGGAGCTGGAATAAAGCGTTTGTGAGGTGTTTGCTTTTGCATTTGGTGAATGATTCCCGGTTCAGTCGCCACAATAAAGGCTTGGCTGGAACTGGATTGAGAATATTTGAGCAAAGCGGCCGTGGAGCCGATATAATTCGCGTGGCGAAGTACGGGTGGTTCGCATTCTGGGTGGGCGATGATTTCGGCTTCGGGATTTTCGATTTTGAGTTGAACTATCTTTTTTTCTGAGAAATTTTCATGGACGATGCAGGCTCCTTGCCAGAGTTCCATGTGTCTACCGCTTTGTTCGATGACGTAGCGGCCGAGATTGCGATCGGGCCCAAAAATTATCGGCTGATTTTCGGGAATTTGGTTGACAATTTTGACAGCGTTGGAGCTGGTGCAAATTATATCGCTCATTGCCTTAATTGCGGCGGTACAATTAATGTAGGAAATGACTAAATGTCCGGGTCGATCGGCTTTGAAAGCTGCAAAGGCTTCGGGCGGGCAACTGTCGGCAAGGGAACAACCTGCATTTAAGTCTGGCAGCAATACTAATTTGTCGGGATTTAGAATTTTTGCGGTTTCTGCCATGAAATGAACTCCGGCAAAAACTATGACATCGGCGCTGGTGTTGGCGGCTTTGCGGGCAAGTTCTAGGGAGTCGCCAATGAAGTCTGCGATGTCTTGAATATCGGAGTCTTGGTAGTAGTGGGCGAGAATGACGGCGTTTAACTCTTGTTTGAGGGCGTTGATTGCTGCAAACAAGTCGTCGGGCAGTCTGGTTTGGGTAAAGTTGGGAGCAGGTGCGGTGGTAAACACAGTTAAAATCTTGGGTGAATGGTGGCCGCTGGACTCAAGTGTATTTTGAATTATAGTTGAATTCACCAAAAATGGTTGCAAGCGGCTGGTTGGGCCAAAGGTAGAAAATTGGCCGTAGGTTAACCGGCTGACTGCCGCAGCGAGATTTTTCCATCCACAAGTGGACTTAGCTAAATTTTGACCCGATCGGTAAATTAGACTGAAAGCTTTGCCCCGCAAGACCTTCACAGGGCAATAACTACCTTGAACGACGAGTATTTTGAGTAGTCTCTATTGACAATTCCTAATTACATCATATTATGTTTACATAATATGATGTAATTAAGTTGGTTTGATACATCTATGTACTTTGAGGACGATCGCCAGTGGCAGGGAACTGCTGAGTTTCTGACAAAAGAACTAGAACGACGGATTGAGCAGCTCGGGCTATCTGTGGAACCCCCAGCGGTGCGAACGGTGCGATCGTGGAGAGCCAAGCAACTGCTTTCGCAGCCGAAAGGGCAAGAATTTCGGTTTCGACAAATTTTAGAAGGACTGGCAACAGCACTTTTGCTCAAGAAAGGCTGGACGCTGGCGGCGATCGCCCAAGTTTTACCCTCATTCCCCGACGCAACTTTGGAACAACAAATCATTGCCGAGGCAAATTGTCAAGACCCCTCGTGGTTGCCACAAATGCAAACAGCGACATTGCCATTACCCACAGGACACGCCAGCAACCTGGATTTGGCAGAAGATGCTGTTGTCTTGCTAGCGCAGGGAATTCTGCGGCAATACATCAGAACTCTCAATCGAGAAATTGTCCGCCAAGACGACAGTATGCCATCGGAACTGTATCGGGCAATGTGCAAATTGGGCCGGCTGTACATCGAAGCCGGAAAAAGCGATCGCGCCGCTTGCGTGCATACCGTTTTGGAACGTGCTAGATATCCCCTCGATCAGTGGCACTTAGATATTTTTTGTCACCCAGATTTTCGCTTTCGTCAAGCAATTTTCATCGATCCAGACTTGCGAGTACCGACCTCAGATTGTGCAGAAATTGCTAACAGCAGAGGTACTTTTGGCGAAGATAATGCGATCGAACACCGACTGTACGAACGGTTGATCGAGGCAACTGAACGATTAGGAAGTCGCCAAAAGCACAAAGCTTATACGGCTTTGCGATCGCTATTTGGCAGTCGATCGCTCATCGGAGAACACCAACTCTTAGACTACTTGCGCGACAACGATTTAACCCCTTTACAGGGAATGATTGTTGACACCTTTTTTGATAGCGTGCCGGATATCTGGTTAATTAACGGACAGGCTCATCGCTGCGCCTATTGCGGTACGCTGATGCGCCCCTATCCCGATCTAAAACTTTTTTCCGATGGGCGATGTCCGATTCGCCAATGCCTCGGTCACGACTCCTCAACAGTAAAAAATTCGGAGAAATTAGACCCAAACCAAGACCGATTGCTGATTGCCAAACCGCAAATTTTAACCTATTGGACAGGGCCGGGAATTGACGAATTAGCAATTTTTGATGCAGCCATAAAAAACGGACTCGATGCCGAACTTTACCCAGAATCCGACTTGTGCGATATCGGAATTAACCGTCGCAATATCGGCATTGATGCTAAGTCCTACACCAGTCCGGTCTCCCTTGCCTTGCGCCTCAACCGCAGCATCGGAGGGCTAATTCACTACCGCCGCCGCATCATTGCCGTCAGCGATCGATTAATTGAGGAGCGACCGGATTACCTCTCTACTTTCCGGTCAGCGATCGATAAAAAAGGCGATCCTGGTACTCTCGAAATTCTGTCTGTTTCACAAGTAATTCAGTTGTTACAGGAAATCAACTATGAGAATTAAACCTGATTTTTGGACAGGAACCGATCGCATTTGCTGGTTGTGCGTTTTAATGGCAGAATTTTTAGAGACTAATTCCCTAGAATATGCTCCTTTAACAGTATCGGGAATGGCGAGTATCGTCAATGCACCCGCGCTGGCAAAAGCCCGCCAAGCCATTTTTAATATGCGCCTGATGTCCCTGGCTTACGTGACAGAACAGTCAGTTAAACACGCAGTTGCTATTTATAACGATCGCCACTACCGGAACAAAACTCAAGGAACCTACAAAATTAACTTAGAAACACTTCGTTTTGAACGCACAGACCCCCTAGAAGATTCTTTAATTACCCAAGCCCGTCAAATTCTCAGTCAGCCTTTAGCACACCAATTTTACAGCACCAGCTTTGCCGATCCGCGCCAGCCAATGGCCGTGGCTTTAGGTAAAGAAACAACAGCCGCGAGAATTCCAATTGGCCCGATCGCCATCCCGCTTGCACCGCGCCGCAACCATTCCCTCGAACACTTTCCGAAAGCAAAAATCCGCATTCCCCTTGCGGAACTTTACGAATTAGCAGTTGAGATGGATGAACGCGAAGCAAATCACCCGGAAAAAAGACAGGGTAGCTGGGTAAAACGGTTTGAACATTTTGCGCTTAAAGTACCAGAAATTGGTAAAGGTTTGCGAGAAGAAACATTCATCGAATTAGCAGGCATCAAGCACTTAATTGGACTACCAGGATCTGGCAAAACAACTTTGCTAGTATTGATAGCTGTGTGGTTGGGAAAACGCGGTTATAAAGCAATGTTTGTGTTTCCCTCCATTGAAGTTGCCAGACAGTACATGGCCGCACTGGCATTTCATGAAATTAAAGTGGGAATGCTAGTCGGTCAAAGCGATGGCACCCGCCGCCGACACGCTGAAAATATTGCCGAGGCGATCGCAGCATCAGGAGGAAATGGCGGCTTTGGCTATAGTTTGGAACAAGCAGAAACCTTTGGCTTAAATTGCGTCTTACCTGCCTTTTCAAGTGCCGATACTTCGATGTGGGGATTTGGTTACGCACCGTGCAACGAAATATTACAAAGCGGCGGTAAAAATGGCAAAATGAAAAAGTATCTCTGTCCGGTTTGGACGATGTGCGGCCGCAACAAAGCAACCCGCGATTTGTTAGATGCTAATATTTGGGTAGGTCACGTTCTTTCAATGGATACTGAAGTTCCACCCCAGGCGATTCGCGAACGCATTCGTTATTTTGAATTGATTGCCCGGACATTTGATGTGGTAGTTTTTGACGAAGCAGATATGGTGCAATCAAATTTGGATGCTTACGGTGCAGCAACCTTAAAACTTTCTGGGGCGAAAGAATCTATCCATTTAGCCATTCAACAGCAAATTCACAATCCTTTTGCAGGCGGCGAAAATTATCGCTTGTTCGATCGCAATGTAGAACTTTACAGCCGCGATTTATCGGAATTTGGCGACCTCAATACATCGTTAATTACTGCGGTTCAAAATATGCCTTCATCGCCTGTCGGCAAACGCTATGAAAATCAGTTGTTAACTGTTTTGAGAATAGTCAGCGATTTGTTGGATGGCTTTGAGAAATTTTCTAAACGCGATCGCCTTGACGAAGCGGAAGTCAAACAGGGATTTAGCAAAAGTCGAGCCTTGAAAGAATTCTGGGAAACGGCTGCTTACCATGCTTTTTACGATCGCACTGGCATTGAACCGCACGATCGGCTGAACTTAGATATGTGCGCTCAAAGGCTGGGAATCAACCGCGATACCCTCAAACAGCAGTGGGAAACTCAGATTCTGTATTTTCGGCGTTATTTAGCAGAAAATCTGATCGAACGGCGCGACAAGATTGTCAAAGAAATTGCCGAATTGTTTTTACCTTTGTGTTTTAAGGATATCACTGCATCAGCCGAAGCTCAGGATACAATTACCTTACTTGTTTGTGTCACTTTTGTAATTTTAGGCTATCAGCGGATTGTCCCGGAAACGAGAACAATGGTAGCAGAAGGACTGATTCGGGAACCGATTGTCGAATCAACGGCAACGCCGGAACTGCGACAACTGATTCCTGAGAACATTTTGGGGTCTTTTTCAGGCGTGAAATACAGTTACCAATCAGCACAAACTACTCGAATTCAAGCCCGAAATGTGGAATTGTCTTATATCATTTTTGTGGGTGCGCCTCGGATGTTAATGCACCGCTTTCACAAGTTATTTGAGGCAGATGGCGAACTGACAGTGCCGGCAGTTTTAATGACTTCAGCTACGTCATTTCTCGAAGCAAGTCCTGCTTATCACATTAATTCGGGGCCGGATTATCTGCTGCAACCGCGCCAAACAGAACAGGATCCCAAAAAGAGCAAATACCGCTTCAAATGGCTGCCCGATCGCGAATTTCGCGATGAACCTCTCCGATATAGCGGTGCAGGCGAACAACGCCATCGCAATTTAGAAAAAATGGTAGACGCGCTGGTACGGGGAGGAAATCAGAAATCGGAAATTTACAAATCCATCCGCAACTTTGACGTGCAAAATGGTATTTACCGCAAAGCTGCCTTAATTGTTAACAGCTACGAACAAGCTCGCACTATTAAGAACTTTATCAACGATTACCATCCAGAAATCGGCAAAAAAACCAAAGCAGTGGTTAAGTTTCTCAAAAATGGAGAGCAACAAACAGATTTCGTCACAACGGCTCAGTGCGAGGCTTTAGGAGATGATGAAACTTGCGATATTATCATTTTTCCGCTGTTGGCGATCGGTAGAGGCGTGAATATTGTTTTCACCAAAGGAGATAGGAAACTCGATGCAGCAATTGGTACAATTTATTTTCTCACCCGTCCCCATCCCACCACTGACGATACGCAACTTTTGTACAGCCTCGCCGGAAAAGCTACCCAAGAATTTGACAGTCGAGTTTTTAGTGAAACAGAAGATTTTTCAGCAATTTCTAATGCTTGGAAACAGTCGAGAAAGCAACTGTGGAAAACGGCGAATCATCTGTTGCGCGAACCTCTAATGGCTAGCCGTTTGGGTGAAGATTTATTCAAACCATTTACGGCAAATCAGATGGTTGGGATTTTGCAAACAATCGGGCGCGGGATGCGAAATGGGTGTCCGGTACAAGTTTACTTTGTCGATGCAGCTTGGGCAATTAAATCTACTGAAAATGAACCTGACTCCGGGCGGGACAGTATGTTAGTTCAGATGCGAATTATTTTAGAAGAATGCGTCAAGCATCCCGATTCAGTGATTCGAGAAATATATCAAGAACTTTACGGGGCATTTCTCGACCCCATGCGACGCATTGAGGGCGTAGTTTACCCGGAAAGTTTAGGCGATTCAGAAGGTTTGACAGAGGGAGAAGACGATTTTGATGATTTTTCAGCTTTCTTGGAGATGTAAGCATAAATGACGAAATTTTTGATGAAATTGAATCTGATGATGGCGGCGAAGGAAAGCACTCCTGGACGCACTCACACCAAAGAAACCGAGTTTTTTACAGAGTGTGCGGGTTGTAACGAAATATTTTTGTAAAAAAACCCGGTTTCTGGCCACATCTGCGTCCAGGACTATCAAGGAAACCAATATTACTGGAGATGAAATCATGAACTATGAAATGTTTGATGAAATTGAATCCGATGATGACGAAGAAACTGAAGCAACTGTGTTTTCAGATACCCTTTACATTCCTCTTGCAAATAAGAGTCTCAAAAAAATACCCCTAGCTTTTACTGTGCCGGACAATATCGAGCCAGTAACAGTTAAAGGCTTGACGCTAGCTTGGACAATATCTGCTTTACATGAGCTTTCAATCATCCAAAAAGCTATTAGTAATGGTGATACAACCATAAAAAATCTCCCTTACAAGTCGTTGCGAGGCTTGTTAGAAGTAGGACTTGACAATGCAGAACGGATTCAGTCTAACTTAGGCTTAAGTAACTATTCGTTGAATTCTAAAAATGTAAAAGAACCTGAACCGTTTGCTTACTTAAATTGCGAAAGTACGGAAGATATCCTGAAAGCGTTACGCCCAATTATCAACGAGTGGATTACACATTCTCTCAAATCTTTTGCGAAAAAAGAAGATGGGCTATTGGAAGTTATCGACCGTTTGGAAGATTTGCACGATCGAAAAGAGTTGCTGAAAATTAGTGTGTTAGAGTCTCAAGTTTTACCGTGGAAATGGTCAGCAGAAACAGGAACAACTCAGGGAAAAAATGATGATTATCGCGCGTTAGTTGATTGTGCAGTTCGCGCGATCGCCGGAAAAGAGATTTTTCAGGGCCTAGGAACAATGAAGCGGGTTATTTCCAGCAGCGGTAGCCTCACAACTGGGGTGGCAGAATTGATTACCGATCCCATTACTCTACCCGACAATACGGGAAAATTCAGTTTGGTGGTACGCTTAGAAGTCGTAACCTATCCTTCTTTGCACCAGCCTTTGTTGAAGATTGATGTTTCCAAACGCCGCTGGTTCAGTAAGTTAAAACCTGCAAATTATAACTCAGGAAATATTAGCGGTTTTGTCTTTTCTGATGACTATGGCGATCGCGCTTTTAGCTACACAGTGCTTTCCCAGTCGGAAAAACAGGAGAAAAGTCAACAGGACAAAAAGAAAAATTGGGTTTGGGCGATCGATAAAGATTTTGAAGCATTGCGCGGCCAGCTAAAACTGCCGCTGAAAACGCCTAACGGTCAAAATATTGATGGTTCCCAAATTGCCTTGGGTCAAGCTTCAACAGAACGCTGTCAAGTAGTGTTAACTTACCGCAACGGACTGCAAGAAGGAAAACACGGGATTGAGGCTGGCGTACTGGAGATTGATAAATTAGAAGCTTTTGAAAAGATTGCTGAAATTCTCCAGCCTATCGGCTTCAAACCTTTCGATAATTACTCGGAAGTAAAAATCAAAGGCACAAGTCACAAAAAAGACGATACAGCCTCGCGCATGATTAATCTGCCTACTCTGTTGGGTGCCGCTTTAGAAGTTCTCGAACAAGACAACTGTTTTGATTTGACTCCCAAATATCTAGAAAGCTTTGATGACAATGAGTTAAATAGCTTGCTAACCCAACACCTTGATACCAATTTAGAAAATATTTCAAAAGGCCGAAAAGCCCTTAAATTGGTTTGTCAATTAAAAGAACTCAAGGCGATGATTCAGGCAAACCAGGAAGCTATGCGTCGGCTATACCCTGACGAAAAACTGTTGCTTGTTATCTTTTATGAAGAACATTTGCAAACCGAATTGAACCTGCTGCAAGCAATGATTCGCGTTCTATGGGGTGGTGCGATCGAACTCATTGCTAATCGTTTACCAGCAAACACTCACGGGTCGAAAGAGTCATTGCCCGGTGCAAATTTGAAAGCGAAAGAGCGATCGCGCCACCGCATAGAAGCCTGGGACTCGATCGTCCAAAAACTGGCTTTACGCAAGCAGCGTACTTTTTGCCTCGTAATGGCGCGGGAATGGTATCCAGACAACAAACATGACGATCGCGTAAATAAGCCCTCATCCCGTCAAGCATTGGCTACAATCGCTGGTTCTTGCGTGCAGTTTCTGCTACCGATTGAAACAACTAAGGAGAAAAATATTCTCAATCTCGATAATTTTTCCCATAGAGTGCAAGCGGCTCTAAAAGACTTACTTTGGGCTCATTCTGGCCGCATTGATGATGTCAAACCAAAAGTTGACAAATGGTTAAAAAACATTCCTCAAGAAGCTAGACCAAAAGAAATTATTGGGATTACGATCGTCCGCAAACAGAAAGGTCGTGTTCGCGGTTCTATTGAGAAGACATTTTTACCAGTTGCTATGCGTCTCAACGTGGAGACAGGCGAGTGCGATCTGTGCTGTGCTTATGAAAAAGGTAATAGTTTACAAATCAGTCCTTGGAGCAAGTTTTCTGAGGCGATCGCCTTCATTTCCCAAATTTCTCCCGTAAAACTGGCTAATGATAAAAGTGGGCGTGAAATTCGTTTTATGAAATTTGTCGAGCAGATTATTTCTACTTCTGTAGAGGAGGGAAATCAACCATTAGTTACGATCGATTCTTCCAACTGCGTGCAACTTTGGCGTTGGCTTGCCGATTCTAAAATGAATGCAAATCAAATTAACCTGGGTCAGCAGTATGAGCGGATGCAAGATGCCTGGAAAGGCGCGCGGATAGTTAGGATTCGCCAAGACCTCGCCCCTGGAATTATCGATAAAAAAGTAAGATATTTTGCGGAAACTTTTCTGAAAGATCGGCGAACAAAAGAAGAACTAAATTCAACAGTTGAAATTCCTTCTGCTTCCAGTGCTATGAAGTTATTTCGGCTGAATTCAACTAACAAAAACAGCGAAATTAATCAAACGGGTTGTGTTGCTTACCTGTCTGTAGGACGTAAAACACTCCATCAAAAATCGCGCGGTCAAAGTTGCTATGGCGAAACCCAAATCAGCGCAATTTTCAAAGTCAAAAAAGAGGATGGTTCGCTAGAAAAAGTTTTAAACGAAGCCGGATTAGAGGTTCACAAAATCGGAACACGTCCGCCTTATATCGGACAATTGCCAACTCCTAATCCCCTTGAAATTGTTGTGACTTTGCGACAAGAAAATGACGATCCCGATCGCCTTGCTGCGCTGGTAGAATCTCTGCGCTATGGTTTCGGTCATTACAGCGACTGGTCTAGTTTACCTGCTCCCCTGTTCTTCGAGCGTGTCGTGCGGGATTACATCAGCGAATTTGTAATTGAAGATGAGGAAGTGGAGGCGGAACCAGATTTGGAGGAATGATGCAGTTACGGGGTGCTGTCGTGACGTTTGAGTGTGATGGCGTCGCTGCGGGTGATTGACGGGCTTGAATTTAGGGCGATCGCTTTTAATGTCAAAGGGGGAGATAATTTTTGCGTTCAGGAATAAAAAATGAAGAAAGTTGAGCAAATCTAAAATCTAGAATCTAAAATCTAAAATCCTTTGAGGGAAGCTGCGCTGTATAATTAGTGAAGGCTGGATTTGCCAAAAATTGGTGAGTTTAGTAGGAATTTTTTAGCGGTAAGGGCTCGATCGAACGTAGCAAATCAAATGAATGAGACTAAGGCGATCAAAATTGCGGTTGTGGGGGACGTTCACGATCGGTGGGAACCTGAAGACGGCGAGGCTTTGAAGCGCCTAGGCGTTGATTTGGTGCTGTTTGTGGGGGATTTTGGGAACGAGTCGGTGGATGTGGTGCGGGCGATCGCCCAATTGGATATTCCGAAAGCTGCGGTGTTTGGAAACCACGACGCTTGGTACACGGCGACCGAGTGGGGCAGAAGCAAGTGTCCCTACGATCGCACTCAAGAAAATCGAGTCAAACAGCAGTTAGATTTAATGGGAGAAGCCCACGTCGGTTACCGAAAACGAGATTTTCCAGAATTGGAAGTAACTGTGGTAGGAAGTCGCCCGTTTAGTTGGGGGGGTTCGGAGTGGAAGTACAACGATTTTTACTCAGAATGGTTTGGGGTAGAGAGTTTTGAGGAGTCGGCCAGACTGATTGCAGGAGCTGCTGCGGACGCGGACTGCGAAAATGTAATTTTTTTGGGTCACACGGGGCCTACGGGGCTGGGAGAGGCTCCTGACGACCTCTGCGGGCGAGATTGGAAACCGCTGGGGGGAGATTGGGGCGACCCGGATTTTGCCTCGGCGATCGATCGAACTCACGGTTCGGGGAAGCACGTACCTCTGGTAACTTTTGGTCATATGCACCACCAACTGCGGCACACCAAGCACGAGTTGCGGAAGTCGGTGAAGGTGAGTGCGGAGGGAACAGTTTATTTGAATGCCGCGAGCGTACCGCGAATTGTGGAGAGAGAGTGTTCGAAACTGCGGAATTTCTCGATCGTGCTGCTGGAAAATGGAACAGTCTCGGAAGCGTCTCTGGTTTGGTTGGGGGAAGATTTCGCAGTGGCTTTAGAACAAATTCTTTATCGGCGCGCTGAATCTGCGGCTATTTGTAGTTAGAGACAATTGCTGGTATGATAAAAATTATGCGCCTGGAGAGGTGGCAGAGTGGTCGAATGCGCCTGACTTGAAATCAGGTGAACCGAAAGGTTCCGTGGGTTCAAATCCCACCCTCTCCGTTGAACAATTCTCTTGTTAGG
>NZ_JADEWV010000191.1 GCF_015207455.1 Microcoleus sp. LEGE 07076 | reverse complement strand
CCTTGGAACAGCGTTACCTGAGAATTCATTGCTACACCGCCAACTCTCGGAGATTTGGGGTCTGGGTTCTGGCGAACCGTCAAACCTTCTTTGGGAGTGACTTTGCGACAGAGGCCGTTATTTTGGGCTATTTGAAAGGTGGCGCTGTTTTCAAAAGCAATATTTTCAGCATCCTGACTGGTGGATGTTGGTGGGGCGGCATGACCGATCGCACTTACCTGCAAACTTCCGGCGACGATCGCGATCGCGCCCAGCCATGCAGCGGGTTTGTTCCAGCAATTCAAGTTTTTCATCCGTTCAACTCCTCATCACAATCAAAACCATTATCTTTATTGCAGGTCAATATAGCAAAAAAAACGATTTATATTCCATACAAATGTTTTATATAACATTCTTTATACCTTTGACTCAAATTTTATTGATAAAATTTAATCTTTACTGAATTGGGCGACGACAAATTCAGGTGCAGTACCTGTAAATTTATCGTTCTGTCAGAGTCCCAGAGCGAGAGTGAGAGAAGGGGGAGGGTCAACTGTCAACTGTTAACAGTAGTTTAAATGCGTGATAGTCGATCGCACCTCTGTTAATATTGGCGCAAAAAGTGCTAATCGCTAGCATTCCTTAAACTCGTCCAATCGTCGCTCTACAGTCAATTGTTCTAGCGCCAAGCACAAATCTCAAATTGACTGTAGAAGCCTCCAAATCTCGCCTGTGGAATCTCTTCTCAAATTCTTCAATCTCAAATTATTCAATTCTTCAATCTCAAATAGACTAACGTTACTGGCTTCAATCTATCAAAAGACGGATTTTTTTTAACAGATCCCCGTCTCATAACCTCTATCTAGAGAATGGTTCAGCCGATCGTTGCGATCGGGTAAAAATAGAATGTCATATCTCATTTGGTATTCTATGAAACTGAATTATTTTGCCAAACTGGTTTCCAATGTCGGGCGCTGGATGGCTGCAACTGTGCTTTGCTTGTGTGCGATGACATTTGTTTGGCAGGGTGGGTTTTTATCGAACACCGCAGCAATGGCCTCTCCTGCTGTAAACTCGATCGCAGCAGCAGATATTGGCGATCAGGTGCAAGAAAAAGCCAGCAAAGATGCTGGACGAGCCAAGAATTTCATCAAAGATGCAGAAGAAAAAGTTAAGGAAACTGCCAAGACAAATGCTGCTAAAGTCGATCGAGCATCGGATGATGGTAGTTTCGTAGAGCGCAAAGCCAAGAAAGATGCCGCTACAATCGAGAAAAGAGCAGAAGAAGATTCAGCTCGCACTCAGGAAGCAGTAAATAACACCAAGAACGCTGTCGAGCGCGCTGTTGACAGCATCAAGGATGCTTTCAACTAGACAATCAATAATATAGTGTTGGCTCGCTCCAGCACTGTCAAACTGTTTCGTAGTCAGGACTTTAGTTTTTTTGTCCCAAATACTAAGGATCGAAAACTTAATAACTTAAACACCTCCTACAGTCCTATCTCCTGTAAGTTACCAGATCAAAGGAGCCAGAGCCTCGCCTATCTGCATTACCAGGCTCTGCCTGGTAACGAGCAATCGTTTAAGTTATTAAATTTTTATGACTAAAGTCCTCACTAAAAACCAAAAGTATTAAAGGTTCCTAGTCAGGACTTTAGTCATTCTTTTTAAGGTTCGATCGTTCGGACTTTAGTCATTCTTTTCCCACATACTAAAGTCCTAACTAAAAACCAATCCAATCCGGGTGACACTCTTCAGACATGAGGGCGTGTTTTTTCGCTCTTTTCTCATCCGTCGAAACCAACAGCATCGCTCTGCATTTACCCAAACCTCCAGACAGAGCCTCAAACCGACCCCAATCCATTATTTAAAATTGTCGCAAAAAGCGCAAATCGCTGGAATAAACCCGGCGAATATCATCAATTTCATAAAGTACCATTGCGAACCGCTCGACCCCAAAACCCGCAGCAAACCCAGTATATTTTTCAGGATCTAAACCGACTCCTTGAAGAACGTTCGGATCCACCGTACCGCAGCCCAAAACTTCCAGCCATTTGCCGTTCCACTGCAAATCAACTTCAGCAGAAGGTTCTGTAAACGGAAAGTAGCTCGTGCGGAAACGAATCGGCAAATCTTGTCCAAACATTTGCCGCAAAAACTCTTTAATTGTGCCTTTTAAATCAGTAAATGTCAGACCTTCATCGATTGCTAAAAGTTCGATTTGGTGGAAAACTGCTGCGTGAGTAGCATCCACAGTATCGCGGCGGTAAACGCGGCCGGGAGAGACAATCCGAATCGGCGGTTTGTGCTGTTCCATGTAGCGAATTTGCACCGAAGATGTCTGAGTCCGCAGCAAGTCGCCTCCTGGCAGGTAAAATGTATCTTGCATATCCCGCGCCGGGTGGTCGGGCGGGGTGTTGAGCGCCTCGAAGTTGTAATAATCTGTTTCCATTTCCGGGCCGTTGGCGACCGTGTACCCGAGACCGACAAAAATATCCAGAGCGCGGTCTATAACGGCGTTTAACGGGTGAATTCGACCTTGGGGGCGAAAAATTCCCGGCATGGTGACATCGAGGGTTTCTGAGGCGAGTTTGGCTTGGATTTGGGCGGCTTGGAGGCCGGCGCGTTTGTCTTCTAAGTCGGCTTGCAGGGCTTCTTTTACCGTATTGGCGATCGCGCCTACTTTGGGCCGCTGGTCTGGCGGCAGTTTACCCATCATGCCTAAAATTTGAGAGAGTTTGCCTTTTTTGCCTAGGTAGCCCACGCGCAACTGTTCGAGTTGTTCGAGGGTATTCGCCGTTGCGATCGCACTTTTGGACTCTTGAGAGAGGCTTTCTAGTTGAGTTTCAATATCGCTTAGTTGAACAGTCATCTTGATTTTAGATTTAAGATTTGAGATTTTAGATTGAAGGCTGTTTTAGACCAAGCTGAGTTTACCGCAATCTTGGTACTACGGGCTTGTATATTTGAGATTTTAGAACAAACAGTGCAAAATCGGCACTGCGGGCGATCGTTAGTCAGTAGTCAGTAGTCAGTAGTCAGTAGTCATTAGTCAGTAGCATCCCAATTGTACAATCCAGTCAACAGTAGTCAACCATCACTGACGCCGCCACCAAAATCAATCTAATTCCGAGGCGTTAATCTGTGTTAATCAGCCCTCATCTGCGGTTTAAAAAAAAAGAGAATGTATCACCGCAGATGACAATTGATTGACGCCGATTCACGCAGATGCAGATTAGTCATTAGTCAGATCAAATCCGGCAACATCCCAATTGTAAAATCCAATCAACAGTCAACAGTCAACAGTAGTCAACCATCACTGACGCCGCCACCAAAATCAATCTAATTCCGAGGCGTTAATCTGTGTTAATCAGCCCTCATCTGCGGTTTAAAAAAAAAGAGAATGTATCACCGCAGATGACAATTGATTGACGCCGATTCACGCAGATGCAGATTAGTCATTAGTCAGATCAAATCCGGTAACATCCCAATTGTAAAATCCAATCAACAGTCAGCAGTCAGCAGTCAACACTCAACAGTCAACAGTCAATTGTACAATCCTGTCAACAGTCAACAGTCACTGACGCTGCAACCAGGATACACGCATCTTGACAGGCAATGCTGTGCCTGTGAGTTTGTGGATGCCCGATCGCAATTATCGATTTTAGCCGGTTTAGCCACCCGATCGACCGGGCGACATTGTTTTGGGTATTTTTGCTTAGATGAGAATGAATGGGGCGATCGACCTTTCGGCTAAAATTCGGTGAAACCGAGGTATTGCGGGTATGCAGACAGCAGTGCCCCTGGCGGATGATATCGGTAACAGTCGATCGAATTTGAATTCAATTGCCGACAACTCTATAGAATCTATTAAGATATATAAGACTTGCACAAATCTTGCCAATTCAAGATTGCAATTTCAGACTCTACTGGAGCTTCTCATGTTAGCCTCGCTAATCTCTTCCAGACGCATACTCAAGACCAAACTCCTCGACTTCTTAGGACTTCCTGACAATTGCCAAGACAAAACAGACCTGATCGTCAACCGAATTGTATCCGTGCTAGAAGTAAACGCAGCCGAAGAAAAAAGATTTTGGGAGACATTCAAAAGTGAATTAGCCGTCGCTCCGGTAGAATTAGAAGCAATGCTCGATTGTTCGGCAGCAGAACGGCAACTGTGGATCGAACAAGGTAAACTCCCTATTTTAGAATACCGCTCTTTCCGCAAATCTGGAATTCATTTAGAATATCCCGTTCATGACAGAAGATTCATCTTAAGTCTCACGCAATCCGAAATTAACAACTGGCGCAAAGAACCCAAACGATTGATTAAAAGTCATCGCCAAACAGCCGCATCATTCTCTACAGAAAATTTCGCCGAAAACGAACAATCCCGAGTTGCGTTTAGTTCAGATTGGGAAAAAATAATTGCCGACTGGAAAGAACAAGGTTCGGCGGAAATTTCTGCTACCTTCCAGCTAGCTTACTGGACAGTTTGGGCATCGCGGTGGGCAAAAGAAAATCAGCTCAAGAGTCAAGCAGTTGAATCTAACAAAATATACGAAACTCACCAGCAGGAATGGTACGAACGCAAAAATAAAGCAGTTAAGTTGCTGATTGAAATGCCTTACGCCATGCTTTACTTCTACCGTCCTCCTGATGCTGACAAATTATATCTGGAACTGTGCGACGACCACCAGAATATGATGAAAGATGGCTACTATTGGGACAAGTGGGAATTTTTTAATCAGAACCGGAAACTGGTAAATAGATGCCGCGAATGCGTGTACTGCGAAACCAAAGATTATTACTCGCTTTACTATCTCGAAATCAAGAGCGATAAGTTCCCAGATTTGAGTTTTTCTTACCACACGCCGTACACGATCGGCCGAAAATTTTTGCCGCATCCCGAAACTCTTCCTGCTGTAGACCACGTAGAACAAGATGGCATTTTTCGCTTTGGCCGTTCGCTACTGGAACAAGAGAAAGTTATTCACACAGAAAAGGATGTGTTGGTCAAGTTTGAGGCGGCTTTGACAGAAGCGAAAAAGTTTGTTTAGTCAGTAGTCATTAGTCAGTAGTCATTCGTCATTAGTCATTAGTTTAAATGTAGAGTAAGGTGCTCGCGCACTCACGACTTGAGAAACCCGGTTTCTTTTAATATTTATCGTCACTCAACCCACAACTCGTAGAAACCGGGTTTCTTGCTCGCGCACTCACGAGCTGAGAAACCCAGTTTGTTAGCGTGATAGGCGCATCCGTTACTAATGACTGCTGACTGATGACTAATAACTACTGACTACTGACTACTGACTTTTGAACTTGAATTACCTGAATACTCCCGCCAGCATAAAGTTTGGGTTGTTGAGCTGCTTCGGAATTGTACGATCGCAATCCCACCTCTGCCAACAAAGTTCCCAAATCAGTTTCGATCAATTCCCAAGCAGTTTCGGTCTCAAACAACCACAAAAACACAGCTAACCCTGGCCAAAATACCGGATTGGTGGGCCGATGAAAATCTACCAAAATGAATAGACCCTCCGGCTTCAGTACGCGGTAAACTTCTTCAAAAATTTGCTTCAACTGTAGGGGCTGCATTTCGTGCATCGCCACGCTGCTGTGCACCAAATCAAAATGACAGTCGGGAAAAGGCATCGACTCGGCAAAAGCTTCTACATAATTGGCTGACGGCAAATTTTTCCTGGCCCGTTCGAGCGATCTCGGCGAAGCGTCGAGTCCTGTGACATCCTGGAAATATTGCACTAGAAACTGCGTAGTCTGACCGCTACCGCAACAAAGGTCTAAAGCTTTAGTTTCCGCCCCCAAGGTCAAATTTTGCAGGGCTAGCTGGCGAAAACGAGCCTCGCCACCTACGCTCAAAGCAGCCAGACGGGCGATCGCATCGTACAGCCACTGATACCGATAACTTAAATCTCTAAAAATTGTTGCCACAGTCAAAATTATGTATACCTTGCTATCGACTTAAGATATTATTAAGTTATATCATAAAGATAAGTAACAGAACTGAGACGATGGGAGAGCTGTAACCGCTATGGGTCGTGTGGGAGTATTGCTATTAAACTTGGGCGGGCCAGACCAAATCGAGGATGTCCGTCCTTTCCTGTTCAACTTGTTTGCTGACCCGGAAATCATTCGCATTCCGTTTCCGTGGATGCAAAAACCCCTCGCGTGGTTGATTTCGACCCTGCGGTTTCAGAAATCTCAGGAAAATTACCGCCAAATCGGGGGCGGGTCTCCTTTGCGGCGGATTACTGAAGAACAAGCCGCTTCGCTGCAAGAACGATTGCAAGAAAAAGGACAAGATGCCAGAGTATACGTGGGGATGCGCTACTGGCATCCTTTTACCGAAGAGGCGATCGCCAAAATTAAGCGCGATCGTATCGAACAATTGACAATCTTGCCGCTGTATCCTCAATTTTCGATCAGCACCAGCGGTTCTAGCTTCCGGCAACTTGAAGAAATGTGGGGCAAAGATCCAGCCCTCAACGAGATCGAATATACCGCTATTCCTTCTTGGTATCAGCGCCCAGGCTACATTCAGGCAATGTCGGAACTGATAGCCCAAGAACTAGACCACAATCCTCATCCCGATCGAGTACACATCTTTTTCAGCGCCCACGGTGTCCCCCTCAGCTACGTAGAAGAGGCTGGAGACCCGTATCAGCGCGAGATAGAAGATTGCACTCGTCTGATTATGGAACATTTGAACCGATCGAACGAACACACTTTAGCTTATCAAAGTCGGGTTGGCCCGGTGGAATGGCTCAAGCCTTACACCGAAGACGCGATTACCGAATTGGCAGAAAATGGAGTCCAAGATTTGTTGGTAGTTCCGATTAGTTTTGTTTCCGAACACATCGAGACTCTCCAAGAAATTGACATGGAATATCGAGAACTAGCAGAAGAATCGGGGATTGAAAATTTCTACCGAGTGCCCGCCCTGAACAGTCATCCGGTATTTATTGAAGCCTTGGCCGATTTAGTCATCGAGTCGATCGAATCTCCCAGCGTTAAATTCTCTGATGTGATACGCCCTTCCAAGAAAGTCAAAATGTACCCTCAAGAGCAATGGGAGTGGGGTTTGACAACGGGGGCCGAAGTCTGGAACGGTCGTGTAGCAATGATTGGTTTTATAGCATTAGTGATCGAGTTAGTTACGGGTCAAGGCCCGCTACACTCGATCGGCTTGCTTTAAATTGACCGTAGTTAGTTGACTGTTGACTGTGGTTACAAATGACTAATGATATCATGTCTGTTTGATTGGGAATTGTATGAATTTTGTAGGGGCGGGTTCACTAACAATAATTGCTTGTAATCGACAATATAATAAACCCGCCCCCCCCCGATACAAGTCGGATGCTACCGGACATTGATAGGACAAATAACTAATCACAACAATCAACTGACAACTTACAACTGACTAAATTAATCTGGATCGCGCTTGTGGCGGCGGGGATTTCCCCCATCGCCCGCTATTCCCTGACTTCTGTACCAGCGATACCACTCTTTAGAACTGCGAATTGCCAGCCACAGCAGCAGCATAGCAATTAACGCTCCCTCTCGCGGGGCATCAAAGGCAAACAAAACCAAGGAAATGCACAGAACATCTTGCAAGAAAATCACCCAAATCGGCAAACGCCGCAGCCGATAAAGCCATCCTGCTTGTACCAGTTGCAGCACTAAAGCCAACAAACCTCCGACAACACCAATAATCCACAGCATCCAAGGGTGAGCAATAATTTCGTCGATCGAACTTACCTGAGCGATCGCAATTCCCATAATTGCTCCTACAATCGGACTGAAAACAATCTGCACAATTTGCAGCACCCGCTGTCCCACAAAAGTTTTAGAAGCAAATAGTTCTAACAGCGACCAACTCACCAAGATGGCGATCGCAACTTGGGGGTGAATCCTACGCAATAAAGGTATTTCCGACCAAAGTTTGTCAATCCGCAACAAACCAATTAACAGCAGGGGCAGGGCAATTCTCATACCCCCCGCCGCAGACGCAGAGAGCGCGGCTAGGAGTCCAACCATAATAATAATTTAGTTAAATTGTAGGGAAACGGCACTGCCGTGTCCTGATTTCGGGTAATATTAATCTTGATGTCATCACAATTGAGCTCACTCTCTATTATAAGTGTATCTGCTTAATTTTTGCTTAAAAATGCGAAATTGGCGATCGAAACAAAGCAGTTTGTTGAGAGTTGACAGAATTAAACCTGGATTGTAATTAAATTAGCTTCAGCAGCAGAATTCTTATTCTCTTTGACTACTGACTACTGACTACTGACTACTTACTAATAACTTCTTATGTCTGACTCATTATTTGCCGATGCCAGCCGCCGATTAGAACGAGCCTTAAAATACGTATCCCTTTCCGAAGATACGATCGAACGACTCAAATATCCCAAATCCAGCTTAATTGTATCGATTCCCGTGCGGATGGACGATGGTTCGCTGCGAATTTTCCAAGGTTATCGGGTGCGCTACGACAATACCAGAGGCCCGTCTAAAGGAGGAGTGCGCTATCATCCTGGAGTATCCCTTGATGAAGTGCAATCCTTGGCATTTTGGATGACTTTTAAATGTGCGGTTCTCAACATACCATTCGGAGGAGGCAAGGGCGGAATTACTGTCAATCCCAAAGAATTGTCCAAATTTGAATTGGAAAGGTTGAGCCGGGGTTACATTGATGCGATCGCAGATTTCATCGGCCCCGATGTCGATATTCCCGCGCCAGATGTCTACACCAATCCCATGATTATGGGCTGGATGATGGATCAGTACAATATCATCAAACGGCAGCTTTGTCCGGCAGTTGTGACAGGTAAACCCGTGACAATTGGCGGCAGTTTGGGCAGAGATACCGCAACAGCAACCGGCGCTTTTTTTGTAATAGAAACAATACTGCCCAAATTTCAGCTAAATCCTCAAAATACAACCGTAGCAGTACAAGGTTTTGGCAATGCCGGTGCAGAAATAGCAGAACTGCTCTGGAAAGCAGGTTACAAAGTTGTTGCTGTCAGCGATTCCCAAGGGGGAATTTATGCTAAACAAGGGCTGGATATCCCCAGTATTCGAGGTTTTAAAGACTCTAACAAAGGTATTAAAGCTCTTTACTGCGAAGGTTCAGTTTGCAATATTGTCGAACACGAAATCTTGACAAATGAGCAACTTTTAGCGTTAGATGTAGACGTGCTGGTTCCAGCAGCTTTGGAGAATCAAATAACTGAAGCCAATGTTAACGATGTCAAGGCTAAGTTTATTTTTGAAGTAGCTAACGGGCCGATCGATTCTGCTGCTGACTTGATTTTAGAAGCGAGGGGAATCCAGATAATTCCTGATATTTTGGTCAATGCTGGGGGCGTAACGGTTAGCTACTTTGAGTGGGTGCAAAACCGCAGCGGACTTTATTGGACGCTGGAGGAAGTCAACCAGCGGTTGCAGCACAAAATGGTCGAAGAAACTGAGGCAATTTGGAAAATATCTCAGGAATTGTCAGTTTCCATGAGAACTGCGGCTTACGTGTACGGGTTGAATCGACTCGGAGAAGCGATGAATGCGAAGGGAACGCGGGATTATTATGTGAACGGTTGAGGGAAGGGCGATCGCACAATTTCAATCTTTTCTCCTCGTCCGGTAGGAATAGACTTCGTTTGTATAGTTTGACCTCGAATTCGTATTCCAGGGGCGATCGAAGCCAGATACGAATTTGAGGTCAAAAGCCATTTCCAATCGGCGAATAATCTATTATTTCAACCAGGGACTTTTGCTAGTTGATCCGGCTGCAATGGAGGCATCGCCAGCAATTCCTCAACTGAAAAAGGTTTGGGTTGAGGAATTGCAGCTTCAGCGTCCATGAGTTCTTTGATTTTATCAAAAATCAAAAGAGTTTCTTCTTCTCCGTCAGTTAGTTTATCGTAAAAATAAGGTAGGTCAAACCAATGCTCAAAAGCAATCTCTAACAAACCGTTAGTTGCTAATTGCACTTGCCAGTACCGAGAATATCTGGCATCTACTATCTCAAATAACGGGGCCCGATTGTGTATAGGATAATAAGTATAGCGTTCGTCGCAAATATAGTACGATAAATTACCTGGCCATTGGGAGATAGCATAGACAATATACTCTTTACCTACTATCAGTTTAAATTCAGTTTCTGTGGTGATGTCTAACGGTGGGTTTAGGTAATTTGCCGGCAAATAAGCCCCTTCGTTTGCAATGCAGCGAATTTTCATATTCTAAAAAACAAGCTAGTTTTAATTGTACGATCTGGCTGTTATATCATTTCCGTTTAATTCAGAATTGTATCTGATGAAGTTCTGTAGATACCGTAGGGTGCGTCGCTGTCGATAATCTGCGGCTCGGCTTAAAAATCTCGTAGCGACGCACCGTACAAATATTTAATCTACCAAATCGTCTAAGGAAAGCTTCAAGAGGTTGCACAATGCTTTCGTCTGTTCTAGATACAGCTTTGGAATATGTCTACCCGCTTCCCAATTTTTCACGGTAGTTACAGTCACGCCCAATTCATCAGCAACTTGCTGCTGCGTCAAAGAAAGCGATTGGCGTCGCTGTTTGAGTTTTTCTCCCACACTACTCATTCACTGTACCGATTTCAGAATTCCTATGGTTAACTTGACTTAACCAAAATTTGTCCGTAGTATGAGAGGAGAACATCACATTCGTCAGAAAGCCAGTGCGTCCCGGCTACCAACCTATCAGCACTGGCTCTGGCTCCCATACGTATGGAGACAAGTTCATTATGCCTTACAAAGAACGACTTTACCCTTGGGTGCTGGTTCGTTTGCTTCCCAAAATGCAGCGGTTGACAGTTGGTCAGTTCCGCACTCGCTCTGATGCAGATGGTCATCTAGAGATTCTCCACCGCTTAATTCCCTGCGGAAAATTCGTGGTAATATTTAGCCCCGACTTGCTACAGTCGCAGCAAGCTGACACTTGCGACAAAACATTCGATCGGTAATTTTCAAAGAACCCCTTCCCGGACACGGGGAGGGAGTCGTTGGGTGG
>NZ_JADEWV010000465.1 GCF_015207455.1 Microcoleus sp. LEGE 07076 | reverse complement strand
GGGAATTCGGGGGGGGAGTCGCCGACGCAGATGCGGGCGGCGGCTGGATGGGAGGAAAGGTCTATCCACCGGCGCCCCTTCATGGTACGCAGGGCTAGGGAGACGGTAAATCGATCGCGCTGGTAGACTTGTTCTAAGCGCGCTGGCAGCCATTTGGCTCGCAGTTCGCTGCAAGTGGCGGTTAAAGTTGTAAAGTCTACGGGTTGCACGGTGGCCTCTTTGCGGTCGATCGAACTATGTACTTCTATAGTTACAGATATCGGTCGTATTTAACCGATATTATCTAATTTTTGAAACCCGATTGGACAAAATGTATCAAATGGAGGCCCCAGACTGTGTCTCACAATCAATCTCTTTTCTGCTGGTGGAACAAGCCGGATTGCACGCAGGCGAGATGCCTGTCCCACAATAAATCTCTTTTTTTTTTGACATAACAGGTCGGAAAGCCTGTTGCCAAATATTTTAGAGCGAGCCTACTAAATTCCTGTTATTGTTAGTTAAGGATCGTGAGTTGAATAATTTAGACAAGCTTGTGGGACGGGTTCTCCCGCCCATCCCACAAGAACAATAAAGATTGCAAGTTATTTGATTCTCATTTCTCAATGTCAAATATATCTGTTCTCAAACAAGCCGGAGCGGAGGCAGGCAAGATGGCTGCCCTACAATCAATATAGCTTTTTGACAGAACAGGCCAGAAAGTTGGTTGCCAAATATTTTGGAGCGAGCCTAGTAAATTTATGTTACTGTTAATTATATGTCAAACATATCTGTTCTCAAACAAGCCGCTGTATCAAATACTAAACCATCTCCTGCTGCCGTAGTTGCAGCCCTTCTCGAAGCCGAGAAAGACGCGAGAAAAAATAAAAATTGCTATGCTTTCGAGCAATTAACTGGCAAGTGGCAACTGTGCTTGATCACCGGCACAAAAAAAACTAGAGAAAAAGCGGGGATTGTGTTGGGTGCTGGACGTTACATCCCTGAGTGGGTAGCGAAAATTCAAATTGCTTATTCGGCGGAACCTGTTGCTGGTGCGGCAGCGGATATCGAAACTGGTAAGGTGGAGAATTCGGTGCAAGTGGGGGCGATCGAACTCACTCTTTCCGGGCCGACTAAGTTTTTGGTAAATAAGAATATTTTAGCTTTTGATTTTACCAGAATTACTGTGAAATTGTTGGGTAAAACTGTGTATCAAGGATTTATTGGCGGCGGTGAATCGCGGGAGGCGGATTTTTTGAGTTTGAGTGTGGGGAAGCAGGCTTTTTTTGCATATTTTCTGGTAGATGATGAGGTAATTGCTGCCAGGGGAAGGGGCGGCGGATTGGCTTTGTGGCGGTTTGTAGGGGCGGGTTCTACCCACAATTTATAATTTCTACTG
>NZ_JADEWV010000190.1 GCF_015207455.1 Microcoleus sp. LEGE 07076 | reverse complement strand
CCTTTTCAGTCTTCGGTTCTTTTGCTAAAATATTATTTTTAGGTTTGCTTTCCGGCAATCTTGGAGCTTTCCGATCGACTTCAGCAACAGGAGCTTTCGGAATTTTATCAACAATTTTCACCCGCTCCGTTGATTGCCCGTTTTGCTGCAAATTTTTGCCATCAACTTTAGGGCGAGTGCCATTTCGACTATCACTAATATTTTTTTTAATCATCATAAACCTCAGACCAAAAATACCTATCAACGGCAGTTATTGTCGGGTGAGTCAGGCACAACAATCAGCAATAAGACAAAACATTCAACCCCCTGACGCACCCTACAATAAATCGCATCTCGATACGATCGGCTTTAGTATCCCAACCTCGCTTTCAGAGCATTACTGAGCTTTGGTTTAAGACTGTTTTTACCCATTTCACATCCGAGGATAAGCAGCCTTGAGAATCGCCTTAACTTTTGTTTTTTGGTCAGCACTGAGATTGACTTGATTAAGAGCTTTCCCCATTTTTTCGCCTGCCTTGATTTTGGCGTCCAACTGTTTTACCTGTTGGGGCGTTAGCACTGCTTCGACTTGTTTGCGAACTTCGTCACGTTTCTTGGCGCGTTCGGCCGGAGAAAGCTTCGGTTGTGCTGAAGTTCCTGTATTTGCAGCCACCACGTGAGGTTGGGTGACATTGGAAGCCTTGGATGGCATACAAGCAGACAAACTACCTATCGACAAAGCGCCGGCGAGGAGAAATGCTGATGCGATCGTACTTCTTTTCATAATTCACTGCCTTTAAATTAACTCTTACCCACAAATCTTAGAAGGTCAAACCAGCCAGCGCATCATGCAATACTCCTAATCTAACCAGTCAAAAAGCACATAGCGATTGTGACTTTTTTCCTAGTCCAAAACCCCAAAATCAGCCACAAAGGCTCTAACGCAATCGATCGCACCTTCGCTAAGCTGTTGTGGCAAAAGGGAGAATGGGAGAGTGGGAGAGGGGGAGAGGGGGAGAATTGCCCAATTCCCAATTCCCAATTCCCAATTCCCAATTCCTTCAACATCCATCCATGACATCCGGTGACGAACTTCCTTCGCCATAGGGGGGCTAATATGTTTTTTGACTCTAAAATATTATCTATAATTAAATCAGCGCGATTGCTTCAATCGCTCCAGATGTTGATGGGAAAAAATGTGATGATTCGGCTAACCTATCCGTCCTTTCGTTTATTGCTTTATTTAGAGTGGCTGCTGCTAGCGACGGCCGGATTGATAGAACTGCTGCATCAGTTTCAGTCGCTGTGGTCGCTGATGTGGCGCGCGGGCGCGATCGCACTTTTCGGCTTCATCGGGCTGCGTTTGCCAACAGTTAACTTAGGGAAAAAAGTTTTATTCACAGCCCTCGAATTTGGATTAATTTTGTTGCCAATAGTCCAACAAGGATTATCCAGCCGATCGAGCTTTTTGCTATTTCTCGTTTTGCTGATGCGGAGTTGCCTAATTTTCCGGCAGCCCGGACAGATAGCAGTCTTAAGTTTAGCAATGCTGTCCTATACTTCGCTGCTGTTATTCAAACCAATTTTACCCGAAAAAGTCATTTCCACAGTTTGGGAATGGCGGTTGAGCAACGTGTTATTATTTGGGTTGACCTTAGTATTTGCCTTGCTATTAATCAATGCCTTAATTGCCGAACGTCAAAGCCGAGAGGAATTAGAAATAGCCCACGACAAACTAGCGGTGACTCACCAACAATTGCGACACTACGCACTGCGAATAGAAGATCAAGCAACATTGCAGGAACGCAACCGAATTGCCCGCGACATCCACGACGGATTGGGACACACCCTCGCGGCTCAAACAATTCAGCTCAATAACGCCCTATTGTTCTGGAATTCCGAGAATGAAAAAGCCCTGGATTTTCTGAAACAAGCCAAACAACTCGGTTCAGAAGCATTGTTAGAAATTCGCAAATCTGTTTCGGTATTGCGATCGAATCCTTTGCAGGGATTATCTCTCGAAAGTGCGATCGACAAACTGCTCCAAGACTTTCAGCGCATGACTGGCAGCGAAATTTGCGACTTTATTAATTTACCTATTACCTTATCTCAAGAAATGAATATCACACTTTACCGTATTGTGCAAGAATCCCTAACAAATATTCACAAACACGCCCAAGCAACGCTCGTGATAGTTAAACTCCAGCAACACGCAGGACAGATTTATTTATCAATTTCTGACAACGGCAAAGGCTTCGATCCGGCCCAGAATACTACAGGATTTGGAATGCAAGGAATGCGAGAACGAGTGGCGGCGCTAAGTGGTCAATTTGTCATTTACAGCGAGTCAGCAAACGGTTGCCAAATCTCAGTTTCTTTGCCTTCTCAAAATATTTAGGGTTGATAATATGATTAGAATATTGCTAGTAGACGATCAGCATATTATTCGTCAAGGACTCAAAAGTATGTTAGAGTCCAATTCAGATATGCAAGTAATCGGTGAAGCAGAAAACGGACAACGAGCGATCGCCCAAATCCCAATTTTACAGCCCGACATCGTACTGATGGACATTCGGATGCCCGTGATGGACGGCGTAGCCGCAACCGCAGCCATCACCCAATCCTATCCCGACACAAAAGTCTTAGTGTTAACCACCTTTGACGACGATGAATATGTCAGCAAAGCAATGCGACTCGGTGCAAAAGGCTACCTGCTAAAAGACACCGAACCCGACGAACTAGCCCTAGCAATTCGCGCTGTTTACAAAGGACACACCCAACTCGGGCCCGGATTGTTTGAAAAAGCCCTGATGACACCTGCTGTAACTATTTCCCCAGCGGTTTTGCCGCCAGAATTAGAACAACTAACCCCCAGAGAATTAGAAGTATTGCGTTTAATCGCCAATGGTGCGAATAACCGAGAAATTGCTCAAACCTTATTTTTATCAGAAAATACAGTAAAGAACTATGTAACAAATATTTTGAGCAGATTGAATTTGCGCGATCGAACTCAAGCCGCCCTATTAGCTCATTCACTATTTAACCCCAAAATCTCATGACACCTTATAGTGTATGATGGTTTCTCTAATTAAAATTGAAGTCAGATGCTCCCAAAACTACTAACTACTACAATTGTTTTTCTGTCTGCCGCCATCCCTTGTTTGGCGATGACTCCCTCAGAATTAGCAACATTTGCAACTAACTATAAATACAACGAAAATGCTCCGGTAGCTTATGCTTATTATGACAAAGCTTGTCAAACGACTGTTTCTGTGGCACTGGTAAAAACTCTGGATTTAGGCAGCGGAAGAATCGGAGGAATTACCAACAAATATCTGTGTTGGGGAGCTACTTATACTTATTTTGAAATGACTCGCGGCAACTTACAATCTATTCGAGTCTTTGCGGAAGTAGGTGCCGGCCGATCGACTCGTTATACAAACTGGGGCCCCGTGGCAAATCCTGGGGATGATTTAACTCAGGATCAGCTTATATCTGTAGCAAAAGCGATCGCCAAACATACGCAATAAGCTAGCTTTTTGCACAAATATTCGATCGACCAGTTAACCGCAGATTTCCAGCGGATAAACGCTGATGGACTCAGATAATTGAAAAAAGAGCGATCGCCTGAATGCAATTGTGTTTAATGTGTGTTTAATGATTGCATTTAATACTCTCTAATTTCAGGATGGATAAATTGATAACCAGCCGCCTTAATCTTTTGATTCGACACCCTCGCATTATAAGGTCGCACGCTAGGACTTCCATCCCAAGTAGCTTTTGGCAGATTGTGAGTTTCAAAAATGCGATCGAGCAATTCACCACTAGATAGCGACACATCCCCAACTAAATTGTAAATCCCCTGCAATCGATTCTCCAAAGCAAATATTAATCCCCCAACAACATCATCCCTATGCACCCAATTTGTAGCATCTTCCCCTGCACCGGGACGAGTGCTTCCAGCCCAGCCTCCAAAGATTTTAACTAATTCTCGCCCAGGCCCATAAATGCCACCCAAACGAAGAATGCAGATGTGAAGGTTGAGACTCGATGCTGCTAATAAAACCCGTTCTGTTTCTGCGAGAATTTCACCGTTGGGATTGGCGGGTGTGGCGGGCGATTCTTCGGTTACCAGCTTACCTTGTCGATCGCCGTACACAGAATAAGTACCCGTATAAATAACCTGCTTTACCGTCGGTATCTGCTGCAAAACCGATACCAAAGTAGTCGCCGTGTCTAAATAACTCTGCCGATAAGCATGAGAATTTGGAGCACCGACGCACAGCATAACAGCATCTTGGTCTTGCAATACAGCCGCCATTGCATCTCGATCATTTCCCCGGAGCACAGCCACCCGCTGGGCGACACCCTCCAATTCAGTGACTCGGCTAGCCGTCGTAGTTGTCACCGTCACGGTAGAATCTGATTTGTCGCGCAAATGTTGGGCTGTCGCACTACCCACATAACCTCCACCGACGATCGCCACTTTCATAAAAAATTCTCCCTTGTTTCATCCCCTCTCAAATTATTGCCGATTTGTGCGATCTATTCGAGCTGAGTTTTATGGTAAAATGTCAAGTGTCGCGATCGATCGGAGTGCATCATGCCCGAGGCAGATATTTTTGCCACCTCCTCAGAAACCGAACTTTTAGCTTTTTATGGTTCTTTATTTGCGATCGCAGCCGCCGATGGTTCCGTAGATATTGAAGAACTAAATTTGCTATTTAAAACCATAAGTTTAGACAAGTTTTCTGACTCTGCAAAAACCCAAATCCAATCCTACACAACCCGCCCCCCAATCCTCAATGACTGTTTGCAAACACTAAGCCACTCACAAGAGTCCCTGCGCTTGGGAATGATGTATTTTTTGATTAACATTGCTTGGGTAAATAATACGCTCCATCTCAAAGAAAGTGAAGCGATCGCAGCAGCTCAAAAAATCCTAGCAATTTCTGACAAGCAAGTCCAAGCCATGCAGGAATTTGTCGAAAAATTAAAACAAATACGCGCGGCTGGAACCAACCAGAACCAAGCATCAAAATCATTAAATTCTGCTATATCTCTGCTAAAAAAAGCAGGGATTCCTTTAGCTTTAATCGATCCCAAAAATACTACAAATCTCACCGAAACTAACATCAAATATTCCGATGAAACTTTTTGGATAAAACTTAAAACTTTTGCTGTTACCGCAGGTAAAGAAGTAGTTGAAAAAGCTTTGATACTTTATTACACAGCTCAAAATCCCAACGTACCGGCTTGGGCAAAAGCAGTTGTGGTGGGAGCTTTAAGTTATTTTATATCTCCTGTCGATACCATCCCCGATATATTAGTCGGCATCGGATTTACAGACGATTTGGGAGTATTGCTGGCGGCGATAGCGACTGTTTCAGTATACATTAATGCTGAAACTAAAGCACAAGCAAAACAAAAAACAAATGATTTATTTGGTAAATAATATTAGAATTCAGTAGTCAGCAGTCATTAGGAATAATTACCAATTACCAATTACCAATTACCAATTACCAATTACCGAGTTCAGTCTTTAAGCGGCTTGCCATCTCGATTGACAATACGGCTTTCACCATCCTTAGCGGTGACATTTTCATAAACACCTTCATCCCGCTTCACGTACTTGCTGAAACCCGAATTTTTATAATCGGTGTCGGATGTCGGCTTCATCAACCTCGGAGCGCTCAGCAAACGGCGCACCGGAGCATCTGCGGGGGTGTCCCCGGGTTCGCACTTAGCCAACTCGCACAGTTGACCCCAAGTCGAAACTTCCAGGTTCATGCTGTGCGAAACTTCTAACTGCTGGTTGTTTTTGGGACAAAAATAATCGTATACAGGCATACTAAGAATCTCGTTTGCAACCACTAAAATTACTAATTGCACAGTTGTTGAGACTATTATAGCTCGATATTACTAACTGTTAAGGCAAAAAAATAAAATTTACTATTTTTAACGGTTGGTGAAACACTAAATCAGCTATATTATTAACCCTGTGCAGTTGCTCCCAAATGCGATCGAGACCAAGGCCCAAACTACGCTACCCTGAAATTGTTTTGCGCGATCGCTCAACCGACGGCTAGCAAATGCCCCCAAGACTTTTCTGAATGCCGTCAGTTAAGGATTTATCGTCATTTTCAAATTGCACCCCAATCACAAATTCTAGATTTCAAGTTTATTCATTTACTCACCAGCGAGGATTTACCGATGAGCGATTTCAAAGTTACACCAGAAGTAGAGCTGAATACAGCTCAAATGTTGGAGCGATACCAACTGCAAGATGAGACTATTCTGCGGGGTTGGGCAAAACTTCACGGGATCAACAGCACTCGCGGTTTTTTCTATCCCAGTGAGGTAGATTTGATGGATCACGCTCACCACCACATTTACAATTTGGGAATGAGTATTGCTGAATACCAAAGTCTTTTAGCCCGGCGCCGCAGCAATTCCCAGACATCAGGCAACCAAAATAAAACAGTAGCAAGTCAAGTTGCTGACGAAGCATACGATGCCATAGAAACGCTGACAGAACAATATTCTGAAGCAGTTGATTTAATGGGAGAACGTATAGCAGACCATTTCATTGATGAACTAGATTTATCAGTGATGCGACACCTTTCTCAAAAAGTAAAAGACCGGCGCACTCTCAACGGTCAAACGAAAAAGCCTAATCGTTTTCTTCAAGTTATTAAAGCCGTGTTGCAACCGAGCAGCGAAAATACGCTTCTAGTTCCGAGAAAAGATGGTGACTCTAGTTTAGAATTAGAACAGCATCACCGGCTCGGCTAGCCGATTTAGTTGCAAGGCGAAGGGCTAGTTATAGCGGTAAGGTGCGCCCCCGCACCCTACACAATGCCGATTCTGGATCGAGGACAGGAGTAAGCTGTCGCACAAATAAACATTGCATATTGGCGGGCTAGGAGCAACTGCCCACAAGAGTTTTCTTGTTTTTTAGATAAAATTTAAATCCAGAACAGCTTATGAAGGCAATAAATTTGCTGTTTTTAATCAGTATAATTTACGTTCACGTTATAAATTTAAGACTGGAGAGAGATGTATTTATCGCCTGAGTTACCTAAGATATCTGCTGAATACAACCCGTCAACGTCACCTAATGGATAAAGATGATGATTAAATCCTGGATGGTAATTGGAGGTGTCGCCTTTGTAGTAGCACTTTTCGCTAGCTTGCTCTCGCCCAGCGACATCCAATGGTTCAACCGCTTGCAGCGTCCGAGATGGCTAGTATTTGAAAAAGCAATTCCGATCATTTGGACAGTAATTTTTATTTGTGCAGCTTGGTCGGCAGTGATTGTTTGGGAAAAAGAACCGGGAACTCAGGAGACTTGGCTGAGAATGGGCTTGTACCTGCTTTTAGAAATAGTAACGATATCTTATACTTCTGTGATGTGCAAACTTAAGAGCCTAAAAGTCGGCACAATCATCGGCGGAACGGGCGCTATTTTAAGCGTAATACTAGCTTTAAGTGTGTTGCAAGTTTCGCAGCCGGCGGTCTTGTTATTGCTGCCTTACATACTCTGGAGTCCGATCGGCACTTACACGACTTGGGTAATGATGCACTTGAATCCGGCGGATGTTTAACCGAGCTAAAAATAAAGGCTAATTGGGGAAAAATTAATTCAGTTTCGGACGCAGAAACTCTATCTGTAGGGTGCGGGGTGTGAATTTTATATCAATTCCGGTTGCACTAAAATATGACTGTTGACTGTGGGTCGAAAAACTGAATGGTTGAGTGTTAACTGTTGACTCGATTTTATGATTCCGATTCAACCGTCCACGATATTACTGCTGGGAAAAAAGGTAATTGCTAAGCTGTACCTCGATCGATTTAAAAATGCTATGTAGCGCAATTGTCCCGATCGCACTCAAACAAAAACCACTTTTTACACTCATCGAGAAGCTCGCTTTCTGTTGTCTCTGTTGTCTTTCTTTTCTTCCTCCGCGACAAGAGCGCCGCTTCGCCTACTGCATCTTCGCGGTTGGGTGAGATATTCTCTAAGTTCGATCGTTTCGTGAGGGCGGGTTTATTTAATTGGGGTTTGGTACGAGAAGATGATTTGTAAACCCGCCTTACAGGTCGATCGACCTAGAGACTCGGAGACTTGCTCGGCTCGGTTTCCGGCGGCTCGGGAACCGGAGACTCAGACTCAGCAGGCGGAGGATTCAGCGACTCCTCCCAAACTTTGATTTGCGATCGAGCTTGATCGAAAGCCCGAGAACCCGGGGGAATCTTCTTCAAAGTGGCGATCGCCCCAGCCAGATCCGACGACGACTGTTCCACACCAAGCGCCAAAATCCGCTGGCTCCATTCATCAATCGCCTCACTCGCCTGCCAGCGGAGCGAACTCGACTCTGGAACCTGAATGGCCAGGGTAATAGCCGCTTGCAAAGCGTCAGCAGTTCCGGCTCTGGCTGCTTGACGAGCGTTCTGCAAACCTTGCTCGCCCAAAAATTGAGCCTCCCAAGTCCGAATGTTCGATCGAGCTTCCTCATAAAGCACCCGTCCAGAGCGAATCCGGCGGGCCATCTCAATTGCCTCAGCCAAATTGCCCCTAGCCGCTAGCTGCTGAGCTCTCTCCAAAAACGGCTGGTCTTGAAGGCGCTGTCTTCTCTCGATCCAAGCCTGTATTTTGGTTTGAGCTTCCCCGTAAAGCGCCCTACCTTGAGAGATCCGAGAAGCTTGAGCAACGGCGGCCTCCAGAGAATTCGGATCGCCCGCGATCGCCAAATCGTTAGCTTTTTGCAGGTACGGACTGTCTTCCAACAGCTCGATTTGACGGCTCAAGCGAGCAATTTGAATGCGAGCTTCCTGAGAGCGGGGATTTGATTGGGGGACTGTTTGCAACTGCCCGATCGCAGCCCTCAAATCATTTACCCCTCCCGGCGCAGCCAGCCTGCTTGCCGCATCCAAAGTTTTGACATCAGCCATTTCTTGCTGCCAGCGGCCGACCAAATCTTGAGCTTGTTTGTATAAAGGGCGGCCCGACTTCAACTTTTGAGCAATCTCGATCGCCTTAGACAAACCATCAACAGAGCCAGTCAAAGCCTGAGCCGTACCGCTGGCCAACTGATTAAAATCCTGAACTTGTTCCTTTAAATTTGCCGACTCCGGAATCTTGGATGCGATCGCCACCGCCTCCTGCCAATCCCCTGTCTGCAAGCGTTTTTGGGCGATCGCCAGAATTTTCTTGCTAAATTCCGCGATCAGCTTATTAGCAGCTTGATACAAATAACTGCTGCCATCGATTCCCTGAGCCAGCTTAATTGCCGTCACCAGATTTTCCAGCCCTCCCTCCGAGGCTGTGTTTCGGGCTTTTACCAACTTATTGCCTTCTACCTTGGTCGTCTCAATTGCCTTAGTCAGTTCCTCATACTTAGCCGACTCCCAGAAAGTATTTCCCGTATCCAACAGCAGAGTAGCTTCGCTGAAGGCCTTAGTCCACTCTTCCTGACGCAAGTAATCTACCGCAGTGCGGTAAATTTTCTCTGCATCGTTCCAGAGCGACTGCCACTTTTCAATCTGCTTTTCCACCGTCACCGAAGCCGGAACGTTTCGAGGAACCTTGCGAGCGATCGCGATCGCCTCATCGAGTTTCCCTTCTTGGAACCTAGCATTTCCCAACCTGAGAATATCCTGCGACCAGCGATCGATTTGACCGTTAATTCTCGGTCGCAGCGGGTGGTCTGAGGGCAAAGCATTCACTAATTCGATCGCCCTGAGCAAATCATCAGCCGTCCGCTTGCTAGCTGCTTCTTGAGCGCAAAAAAAGCGATCGTTAGCAGAAGCCGTCGGCCAAAAAATCTTCGAGCAATTCGACTGCGCTGTCAAGTTGAGCAAAGACGAAATTGCCACAAACCCCATACCCACTGACAGCATCAAACTCACCGCCAGCCAAAACTGCCACTTTTTATACCACCTTTGCCACAGCCCATTGTCTTCTCCCGGGGACTGCCAGTTTTCCCTCGACTCTGTGGGTCGCTGTCCGAGATCACCTCCCGGCTGTTGTCCCGAAGTAACCAACTCACGGATCTCTTTAAGTCGCTGGGCCCGGTTTTTCCTAGTGGGAATTGGCACTAGCGAGGAAGTATCCTTTTTTGGATCGAAGGATTTTGATGCAGACCAACGGCCTGGTGTTTTGCGATCTTGACTCATACCTTGCTTACCACAAACAACAACCAGGAATTCTTAAATATTTCAAAACAGCGAGGGCTAATATTTTCCTGATATAAAACATATCCATAACTTTTACATCTCAACCGTATCAACTTGCCTTCTTGCTGCTGACTCCAATCACCCAAGACTTACGCGCCCTCTCTACAATTTGAGATTGAACAATCAGAGATTTACTCCACGGATGAATCAGGGAGCAAGAACCGCCTTCTAAAATTTGGGAATCGCAAGCATAGGAGTACGCGACACGGCATTCAGTTTTGGGCGGGATGAGAAACCCGATTTTTAACGAGATTTCCAGCCACTCCACCCAACTTTTCGAGCAATTCCGGGTTTTTCTCTCGATCGCGTCCCAGAAGCTTCGATCCCACCACAAAAATTCCAGTTTGGCGATGGGTGAGTCCCTGACGCCTAAACCGAGTTTGATGTAGGAAAACCTCTAGTGGAGCGCGATCGCTCCGGGTCAAACAAACTCTCAATCTCGATCGCGGTCGTGTAAGTCCCGTAGGTAATTGATAATGTGTAATTGGCAATTGGTCAAGGCCTCGATCCCCAACTCGCACTCAAGGGAACCAATTACACATTATCCTCTCAAGAACCCGAGTTCGATCGCAAATCCCCGATCAGTTCAGCAAGTTCATCGCTGTTAGCCTTGTAAACCTCGTTACAGAAATGGCAAGTAGCCTCAGCCCCGCCATCTTTTTCGATCATGTCTTGGAGTTCCGCTTCGCCCAACATTTTCAGAGCGCCCAAAACTCGATCGAACGAACAGCCACAGTGAAAGCGCACCATCTGAGTTTCCGGGAAAATTTCCAGCCCCATATCACCCAGTAACTCTTCCAGAATCTGCTGCAGCGTTTTGCCCGATCGTAGCAGCGGCGTAAAACCCGACAGTGCAGCCACTCTAGATTCTAGAGTTTTCACCAACTTTTCATCCGTTGCGGCCTTCGGCAGCACCTGCAACAG
>NZ_JADEWV010000189.1 GCF_015207455.1 Microcoleus sp. LEGE 07076 | reverse complement strand
CCCCTCCCCCCTCCCTCCCCCAGATAATTGCAGGTGTGGACGAAGTAGGAAGGGGAGCTTTATTCGGGCCCGTGGTAGCGGCAGCCTGCATTCTGCCCGACGAAGTTCTCGACGAACTAGCAAGTTGCGGGGTGCGCGACAGTAAGCAGTTGAGTGCCGCAGCCCGGAGTCGGTTAACACTGAAAATCCGGGCTGTGGCTGTTGACTGTCAAATTGGTGTGGCTTCGGTGCGAGAAATCGATCGTTTGAATATTTTGCAAGCTTCTTTGTTGGCAATGAAACGCGCGATTTTGAAGCTGAATGTCACGCCTGATTTGTGTTTGGTTGACGGCAATCAAAGAATTCCCAATTTGTCGATCGCACAAGAGACGATGATTAAAGGTGATGCGCGATCGATTCAGATAGCCGCTGCTAGTATTGTCGCCAAAGTTTGGCGCGATGAATTAATCCTGCGTTTAGCTGTTAAATATCCCGAATATGACTTGACAAACAACAAAGGATATGGTACAGCTAAACATAAATTGGCTTTGGAACGTTGCGGTGCGTCTGTCTTTCATCGGCTGTCATTTAGCCCCTGTCGAAAACCTGAAAATAACGGCGGCGAAAAAATTTAGTTAATTTCAGAAAATACAAATTTAAATTCATTCTTTCTTGTAGAATATATCCATTTTTTTACTTTTTTAAGGCGACTTATGATGAAATTTACCGGATACCAAATTCTGGCACAAATCTACGAAAGCGCTAATTCCGCAGTCTATCGAGCTAGCCGAGAACAGGATAATAAAGCAGTTATCCTCAAGGTACTAAAAGAAGACTATCCTACACCTGCCGAACTCACTCGCTACAAACAGGAATATGAAATCACTCGCAACTTAAATCTAGATGGCGCAGTTAAGGCCTATGGATTAGAACCATATCAAAGAACATTAGCCATCATCCTTGAGGATTTGGGTGCATTCTCATTAAGACAACTGCTCGACAGTCATATTGAGTCAAATTCTGACTTTTCTCTTCCAGAATTTCTCAAAAATGCTATCAAAATCACTGAAATTTTAGGTCAAATTCACAGCAGCAATATTATCCACAAAGATATCAACCCCTCCAATATCCTCTTCAATCCAGAAACCGGAATTCTCAAAATCATCGACTTTGGCATTTCCACCCAATTAACCCGCGAAAATCCTACCCTAAAAAATCCCAATGTTTTAGAAGGAACTTTAGCCTATATGTCGCCGGAGCAAACGGGACGGATGAACCGTTCCCTAGATTACCGCACAGATTTTTACTCCCTCGGTGTCACCTTCTACGAACTGCTCGCAAAACAGCTACCATTTGAAACTACTGATGCACTAGAATTGGTGCATTGTCATCTTGCTAAAGTGGCGGTATCGCCTCGTGAGATTAATTCAGAAATTCCTAAAGCCGTTTCAGATATTGTGATGAAACTGATGGCAAAAACGGCAGAGGAACGATATCAAAGTGCCGGCGGAATCAAAGCAGATTTGGAAACCTGTCTAACGCAGCTACAAACTAATGGAGAAATATCAGAGTTTCCCCTCGCCTCAAGCGATATTTCTGATAAGTTTCAAATTCCCCAAAAACTCTACGGTAGGGAACAAGAAGTTGAAACCTTACTAGCAGCATTCGAGCGTGTTGCAGGTTCCCAAGCTAAGTCCAATTCATTACCCACATCTGGCGAAACCCTCTCTTCGCTTCAGTCCCGCCGGGGAATCAAGCGCGACGGGGGAAGAGTAGAACTCATGCTCGTTGCGGGTTATTCCGGCATTGGTAAATCAGCCCTCGTACAAGAAATTTATAAACCAATTACCCAAAAGCGCGGTTATTTCATCTGGGGCAAATTCGACCAATTTCAGCGCAATATTCCCTACTGGGCCTTCGTCAGCGCTTTTAAAGAATTGGTGCGGCAACTGTTAACAGAAAGCGAAGCACAACTAAACCTTTGGCGAGAAAAACTCTTAACCGCAGTTGGTAATAACGGTCAAGTAATTATTGATGTAATTCCCGAAGTGGAACTGATTGTCGGCAAACAGTCAGCCGTGCCAGAGTTAGGGGCCCAAGAATCTCAAAATCGCTTTAATCTCGTCTTCCAAAACTTCATCCGAGCCTTTTGTACAAAAGAACATCCCTTAGTCATTTTTCTAGATGATTTGCAGTGGGCAGACTCCGCTACTCTCAAGTTAATCGAACTGATGATGACGGATGCAGATACACAATACCTGTTTCTAATTGGGGCGTATCGGGATAACGAAGTCAACCCCACTCATCCGTTGATGGTGACTCTTGATGGGGTGCGGAATGTTGGGGCAACTGTCAACTTTATTACTTTAGCATCCTTGGCACTAGAGTCGATCGCTCAACTGATTGCCGACACATTGCACGGTGACATCGCATCAGTAAAACCCTTGGCAGAATTGGTAGTGCGGAAAACAGAGGGCAATCCTTTCTTTGTCAATGAATTTCTGAAAACCCTGTATGCTGAAAATTTACTAAATTTTGATTTTGAGCGCCAAATCTGGCAGTGGAATATTGCTCGAATCGAAGCAATGGGGATCACCGATAATGTAGTGGAGTTGATGATTGGTAAGTTGAAGAAACTTCCAGACTCAACTCAGCAGGTTTTACGTTTAGCGGCTTGTGTCGGTGCTTCTTTCGACTTAAACACCCTTTCTATTATCAGTGAAAAATCTACGTCGGAAGTTTCTAAAGACCTAACAACAGCAGTTCAGTCCGGGTTAATTTTGCCCGCATCCGAGTTAGATGAACAACTGTTAATTCAAGATTATAAATTCCTGCATGACCGGGTGCAGCAAGCAGCTTACTCGCTCAATGACGAAAAACACAAACAAGAAATCCACTTAAAAATTGGTCGCATTCTGTTGAATAAGCTTGAAAAATCTGAGTCAGAAGAACGAATTTTTGATATAGTTAATCACCTGAACAAAGTACAATCATTGCTGGGTGACAAATCGGAAAAAGAACAATTAGCTAGATTGAATCTAATCGCTGCCAGAAAAGCTAAATTCTCTTCAGCCTATCAACCCGCATTAATATATATAACTAATGGGATAAAACTTTTACCCCATAATAGCTGGGAAGAAGAGTATCACCTGACATTTTCATATCACATTGAAAAAGGTGAAATAGAATATTTAAATGCTAGCTGGGACGAAGCTTTATTAACTTTTGATGAAGCCCTCGCTCAGATCGATAGTTTGTTGGATCGGTGTAAAGTCAATGAATATAAAGTGACGTTATATCGAATGAAAAATGATTTGGAATCCTCCTTATATCTGGGAGTACAGACCCTCGAACTATTGGGAATTAAGTTGAAAGCTTTTCCTGAAGAAGATGAACTTATAGCAGAAGTGAATCATGCTACTGAGACAATCGCTGCCAGGAAAATTGAAAATTTTATAGATTTTCCTGAAATGCAAGACCCTGAAAAACTTGCTGCTATGGTACTCCTCAGAGAATGTTTACCTCCATCTTACTTTTTAGGGTCTAGATTGCTGTTCATAATAGGTATAAAAATGATTGAGCTATCGCTCACCTATGGGAACAATCCTCACTCTTCAGTTGGGTATGTATATTATTCGTTAACACTTGCCTTTGTAGCGCAAGATTTTGAAGCCGCCTATAAATTTGGAAATTTAGCCTTGAGATTGAACGATGAAAAGTATCAAATGAAGCGTTATGAAGCATTAATTTTGAATATGTGGGGAGGATTTGTTTCCCATTACACTGAACATCTCGATCGCTCTAAAGAGCATTTAATGAGAGGATATTATAGCGGGGTAGAAAACGGTGCCTATCAATGGGCGGGATATTGTGCAATCAACTTTTTGTTTATGTGTTTTTGGGGGACTGATTCGTTAAAAGAATTATCCGAAAAAATCGATAAATTTATACCCGGCTTGAAAAAAATCGATCCAAACATGGTGCAATATTATTATGCGGTTAAAGCGACTATTTATAATTTGATTGAACCCGTTGAGGATTGGAGCGTTCTTGATGAATCCGTATGGCCGAATGCCAAGGAGATCATTAATTCTTGCCTTGAAAAAAATGATTTATTCACAGTATTTATAGAAATAGCCTGTAAATTGTCTTTAGCCAACTGGTATTCAGATTCCGAGAAGGCGATCGACTATGCTAACTCTGCCGAAAAATATTTGATCGGCGCGACGGGGATTTTTATTAATCCGGCTTTCCATTTTCATCAATGTCTAGCCTTATCAGTTGGGTATGACTGTGCTGATGGTGAAAAACAGGCACAGTATGTGGAGAAGATTAAATCGAATCTTGAGAAATTCAAACTCTGGAGTAAACATTGTCCGAGTACCTACCTTCATCAACGTCTGTTAATCGAAGCTGAGTTGGCGCGAATTACAGGCAATACTCTGGAAGCGCAGGATTTGTATGACGAAGCGATTTCCTCAGCGCGAGAAAATAAATTTTTGCAGAATGAAGCGCTAGCGTCGGAACTAGCAGCTAAGTTTTGGTTGGGTAAAGGTAAAGAGAAGATTGCTAAAGTCTACATGAGTGAAGCTCACTATGGCTACCAACGCTGGGGCGCTAAACGCAAGGTGAAAGATTTGGAGGAAAAATACCCGCAGTTGCTGACGAAATCATCTTCCCCAGCGAAGAGCATCACAGCCACAAGCACGACAACTACCAGTACCTTAACTGGCATTAAGTCAGGTGAAGCTTTGGATTTAGCCACCATAATCAAAGCCTCCCAAGCGATTTCCGGCGAAATTGTCCTGGATAAGTTACTCGCCAACTTAATGAAAATTTTGATTCAAAATGCTGGGGCGCAAACAGGCTTTCTGATTTTGGACAAAGCCGGACAATGGGCGATCGAAGCTTCTGGAAATGTGGATGCCGATCGCATCACCGTATTGCAGTCAACCCCCATTGACAACCACTTACCCGCATCGATCGTCAACTATGTTGCCCGTACAAGAGAAACAGTTGTCAAGAACGATGCGGCAAATCAAGGCAAATTTACACTTGACCCGTACATCAAAGCGCATCAAACCAAATCTATTTTGTGTGCGCCACTGCTCAATCAAGGTCAACTCAGCGGCATTGTCTATCTGGAAAATAATTTAACCACAGGAGCTTTTACCCCCGACAGATTGGAAATTATCCAACTATTATCCGGGCAAGCGGCGATCGCCATTGATAACGCTCAACTCTATAACAACCTCGAGCAAAGAGTTGCCGATCGCACTCAAGAATTGCAAAACACCCTCGACACTCTCCAAGCCACTCAAAATGAGCTAATTCAATCGGAAAAAATGGCCGCCCTCGGACAACTAGTGGCCGGAGTAGCCCATGAAATTAACACGCCTTTAGGAGCAATTCGCGCCGCGATCGGCAACACCGATAAAGCCTTAGAAGCATCGTTATTTCAACTGCCCCAACTGTTGCCCCAACTCACCGAGCAACAGCAAGCCGACTTTTTCAGCGTCCTCAAACAATGTCTGAGCAGTCAATCGGGCCTCAGTACCCGCGAAAAACGCCAAATTAAACGGACGCTAACTCAACAGCTTGAATCTGATAACATTGCCAATGCCAAACAACTGGCTCACCTGCTAACAGAAGGGGGAATACATCAGAGTTTTGACTCTCAAATGTCTTTGCTGCAAACGCCTCAAGCCAACCAAATAGTGCAAATTGCCTACGATATTGCCCGCCTGCAAGCCAACAGCCAAAACATTAACAACGCCGTCGAACGAGCTTCAAAAATAGTCTTCGCTCTCAAGAGCTACGCTCGTTACGACCACACTGAGGAAAAGCGATCGGCCCAGATTACTGACACCATTGAAACCGTGCTGGAATTGTACAATAATTATCTCAAGAAGGGTGTCGAGGTCACTCGTCACTATCAACCAGTTCCAGAGATTCCTTGCTATCCCGACGAACTCGTGCAAGTGTGGACAAACTTAATTCACAATGCAGTTCAAGCGATGGATGGCAAAGGGACGCTGGAAATCGGAGTGCATCAGAAAGAGCGAAATATTGTAGTAGAATTCACAGACTCGGGTTGCGGGATTTCTCCAGATATTCAAGAGCGAATTTTTCAACCTTTCTTCACTACCAAATCAGCAGGAGAAGGAAGCGGTTTAGGACTAGATATTGTCCGAAAGATCGTGGAAAAACATCAAGGAACAATTACTTTTGCATCTGTCTCTGGCAAAACTACCTTTACGGTGACGCTGCCTAATAGTTGACAGTTGATAGTCGTAGGGGCGGTGCCTGTGAGTGCCCGCCCTCAGAGTTGACAGTTGACAGTTGACAGTCGTAGGGGCGGTGCCTGTGAGTGCCCGCCCTCAGAGTTGACAGTTGAAGAGTTAGTTGTTACAGCAGATTGCAAGTTTATGAAATACAGGTCCCATCGCTCTCCTCCGGGACATGGCAAAAGCCTTTGTCCCTAAAAGGGCTAGGGCGTGTTTTCTTGCCTACCGATTGAGATCCAGATGCCCGATGCACTACATTGTCAAAAAAACAGTCAAAAAAAAGACTGGCCTTAATTATTGATGGTGGTAATGACTACATAGTTATCATAGTAACGAACAGTGGGAAAAGTTAAAACCGCGTTGAACCTGCGATCGACCAAATCAAGCAATTTCGTCGCATTGCTACCCGATATGAGAAGCTAGTAGCAAATTATACAGCTACGATCGCGATCGCCTGCATTCTGTTGTGGTTGTAGTTTGAAAACTCGCTCTAAGTAAGTCGGCGTTGTACAACGCAACTATGTAAACGATTGTAAAGTATTTAACTGCCAAGAAAGCACCGCTAGTCAGATTTGTTTACGTACTGTTTAGTGAAGTTTAATGTAGCTTATACCAATTTTTTATGAGGCTGCACATATCTCGATCCCCCCTAGCCCCCCTTAAGAAGGGGGGGACTGGAAGCTTCTTGAAGTCCCCCTTTTTAACCGCAATTGACAACCAATATTGCGAGGCATCGATTTTCAGCAGCTAAGATGACGTAAGTAAGTTGAGATCGCCTTGACGCGGGCTGATTTGCAACTGTCTGCTGCCAGGGCGGACACGGGGGCAGGGCCACTACCACAGGTTAACTGTCAACTGTCAACTGTCAACCGTCCACTTCACAACCCTAAAAATATGACTGAAGCAGCAATTCTATGTGTTGATGATGAAATAGTTATTCTAGAATCTATCCAGGAGCAAATTAGCCGTCACTTTGGCGATCGATTTCTGTATGAAGCTGCCGAAAGTGCTGAGGAAGCCCTAGAAATCATTGAAGAACTAAATAAGGAGGGAGTCAAGATTCTTGTAATTGTCTCTGATTGGTTGATGCCCGGAATGCGGGGAGACGAGTTTTTAGTTCAAGTCCAGCAGCAATTCGGCGATATTACCAAGATTATGTTAACCGGACAAGCCGATCTGGAAGCTATTGAACGAGCCAAGCGTGAAGCTAATCTGTACTCCTGCATTCATAAACCGTGGCGGGAAGAAGAGTTAATTGAAATCATGACAACAGCCCTGAAATTAGCATGAACCAACTAGCGATTATTCTGGTAGATGACGAACCGATGATGTTGGAAGGTCTTGCTGAGGAATTACAAAGAAACTTCGGTCAAGATTACCAGATTGAAGCGGCCCAAAGTGGTGAAGAAGCCATAGAACTTATCGAAGAATTGGGTGCCGAAGGTATCGAAACTGCTGCGGTTATTTCTGACTATCTGATGCCGGGAATCAAAGGCGACGAACTTCTCTGTCAGATTCACGCCCAATATCCCAATATATTGAAGATTATGCTCACCGGTCAAGCCGCAGCCGATGCAGTGGGCAATGCTGTGAATTCAGCTAATCTCTACCGTTATATTGCCAAACCCTGGGATGCTACGGATCTCCACCTGACGGTTAAAGAAGCCCTCAGAAAGTATTTGCAAATCAAAAAAGTCGAAGAACAAAATGCTCAACTGCGGGAAAATGAACAGCGCCTGACTCAGATTTTAGAAGCAATGCCCATTGGTGTTACAGTTCACGATAATGCCGGACAAATAACTTATGCCAATCAGAAAGCCAAGGAATTACTTCAGTTAGACATTTTACCTGAAACCAAAGTCGATCGACTTTCAACGGATTTCAAAGTTTATCAGGCGAGAACTAATGAATTATATCCAACGGAAAAATTGCCGCTCGTGCGCGCTCTGGCAGGGGAAACAGTTCATGCTGAGGATCTCGAAATTCATTACTTTGATCGGAGCGTTCCCTTAGAAGTTTCGGCGACACCTATTCGGGATAAAACAGGTCAGATATTACAGGCGATCGCAGCTTTCCAAGATATTAGCGATCGCAAACAAGCTGAGGCAGAACGAGAACAGTTTACCCAAGAATTGTGCCAACTCAATGAAGCTTTTTCTCGGTTTGTTCCCCGTCAATTTTTGCAATCTCTAGCTCGCAAAAATATCACCGAAATTCAACTGGGAGAATCTATTGAGAAAAAACTGTCGGTTATGTTTGCCGATATCCGTGCTTTCACAACCATTTCAGAGCAAATGACTCCAGAAGATACGTTTAAGTTTATCAATGGCTATCTCCGACGCATGGAACCTGCAATTATTGAAAATAGTGGTTTTATTGATAAATATATTGGCGATGAAATTATGGCACTGTTTGAAGGCAGTGCTGATAATGCGGTAAATTCAGGAGTGATGATGTTGAAACTCCTGGCGGAATATAACAAAAGCCGACAACAGCGCGATCGCCAACCCATAGAAATTGGTATTGGTATCAATACAGGAAATTTGAGGCTGGGAACAGTAGGCGGTAACTTTCGCATCGATACTACCGTCATTGGCGATGCAGTTAATCTCGGTTCGCGCCTCCAACAGTTAACCAAAGTCTACAAAACTCCGCTGCTGATTTCCCATTACACTTTAGCTGGGATCGAAGAACCGATGAAGTATGCCCTGCGCTTTGTCGCTCAGGTGCAAGTTCGAGGTAAAACCCAAAAAGTCGGGGTGTTTGAAGTATTTGAGGCCGATCCTCCCGCCCAAAAACAAGCCAAATTGGAAACGAAGTCGATGTTTGAATTAGCTGTAATTCGCTATTATCAAGGAGCAATTGGGGAAGCCAAATTCCTGTTCGGTCGGTGTTTGGAAAAGAATCCCGGCGATACCGCTGCCCAAATTTATTGGGAACGCTGTGCTTAATCTCAAAAGACACTCATAATAATAAAACGTCCCGATCGCGATCGCGCACCGTCATTCGATTTTAGATTTTAGATTTTAGATTTTGGATTCACCCCACAGATAAATTCGGGGGCTTGAGGATTTTAGATTTTGGATTTTGGATTGATTCGGCGGATCGATCGCCTGGCGGGTACCATCAAAAAATTCACTGGTTACAAAAAATACAACCGGACATTAATCTATATCAGGAGTTTAGACCTATGGTATTAGCTAATTATCAAGAAACCGATCGGCTTTATTCCGGCACTCGCACCCTCGTCTATCGAGCCATCCGCACCACCGACAGTCAACCCGTTATTATCAAAGTTCTACAAAACCCCCACCCTAGTTTTAACGAATTAGTCCAGTTCCGCAACCAATACGCGATCGCCCACCACCTGGAACATCCAGCCATTGTTCAACCCCTCGCCCTGGAACGCTACGGCAACGGTTACGCCCTCGTGATGCCCGATGAGGGGGCGATTTCCCTCCCCGACTACTGGCAAGGCGAAATCCGTTCTTTAACAGCATTTTTAGACATCGCCATCCAACTCGCCCAAGGTTTACATTATCTAAGCCAACAGGGCATCATCCACAAAGACATCAAACCCGCTAACATCCTGATCCACCCGGAAACGCGCCAAATTAAGCTCATCGACTTCAGCATCTCCAGTTTGCTCCCCAAAGAACAGCAACAACTGATTAACCCCAATATTCTCGAAGGAACCCTCGCCTATATTTCTCCCGAACAAACCGGGCGGATGAACCGAGGAATTGACTACCGCACCGATTTTTATTCTCTGGGTGTCAGCTTCTTTGAAATCCTCACCGGAAACTTACCTTTTGAAACCCACGATCCGATGGAGTTGGTGCACTGTCACATGGCTCAAGCGGTGCAGTTTCCCGCAGACAGCGAGCGATTTGCCATTTCCGAAGCGGTGCAGGCAATTGTCCTCAAGTTGATGGCGAAGAATGCCGAAGAGCGCTATCAGAGTGCATTAGGTTTGCAGTACGATTTAGAGCGATGTTTGCAACAGTGGAAAACGACGGGAGAAATTACCCCATTTCAAATTGGAGAACGGGATATTTGCGATCGCTTCATCATTCCCGAAAAACTCTACGGCAGAGAAACAGAAGTTAAAACTTTATTAGAAGCCTTCGATCGCATCAGCGAAGGCAACACAGAAATCATGTTAGTAGCGGGATTTTCCGGCATCGGCAAAACCGCCATTGTCAACGAAGTTCACAAGCCGATCGTCCGCCAGCGCGGTTACTTCATCAAAGGAAAATTCGATCAATTCAATCGCGAGATTCCCTTTTCTGCATGGGTACAAGCATTCCAGAATTTGATGCGACAATTACTCACCGAAAGTCCTGCCCAGGTGCAGAAATGGCAAGTCAAAATATTTGAGGCTTTGGGTGAAAACGGTCAAGTCATTATTGATGTCATTCCAGAATTAGAACACCTAATTGGCAAGCAGAAAAAAGTCTCAGAACTAGAGGGGACGGCTGCCAAAAATCGATTCAATCTATTATTTCAAAACTTTATCCGAGTATTCGCCACAAAAGAGCATCCTTTAGTAATTTTCTTGGATGATTTGCAGTGGGCAGACTCGGCTTCATTAAAACTAATACAATTGTTGATGAGCGAAACAGATACCCGCTATCTGTTGTTAATCGGAGCGTATCGCGATAACGAAGTGTTTCCCGTCCATCCATTGATGCTGACTTTGGATGAGATTCGCAAAGAGTCGGCAACAATCAATCAAATTACTTTAACACCCCTAGACCAACTTTCGTTGAATCACCTGATTGCCGATACCATGATTTGTTCACCCGAAAGGGCAATTCCTCTAACAGAACTGGTTTTCGCCAAAACTCAAGGTAATCCTTTTTTTGCCACTCAATTTCTCAAATCTTTGCAGGTCGATGGGTTAATATCATTTGATTTTACCCCCCCAACCCCTGTCTCTTATACA
>NZ_JADEWV010000188.1 GCF_015207455.1 Microcoleus sp. LEGE 07076 | reverse complement strand
GCCAATAGCCTTTCGGGTTACAAATAGGTTAAAGAAACCCGCCCGACCCCACGAAAAATTCCCTGATTGACATTGCTGCAATATCTCAGAAATAATAGACTTCTTGCATAAATCTTTGATTGATAAGCCAACGGCAGATGACAGGCAGGTGCAACCGACGATTGGCGCAGATAATTTCAAGATGTGAGGGGGAAGGAATACAAGTCTAATGGCAAATGTGGCAATTATTTAAAGAGTTAACAAGTTTTAAATTGTTGGGGGATATTTTATATCAATTCCGGTTGCACCGGAATGATATACTGAAAGAGTGCTCCCGAGCGCAACGAGGACAAGTCATGCCTAAACGCCTCAAGGCGCGAGCCTCATCAAACCTCTTCTGAGTTGTCTAAACTTGATCGTCAAGCGTCAGACCCAATTGAACGGACGCGCTACCAAATAATTTGGCTTTTGGCGACAGGACGAGTCACAGAAGATGTCGCGGATGTCACGGGTTACTGCCGTAACTCTATATATCGCTTAGTCCGTCGCTACAATCAATTAGGTGCAAATGGGTTGAAAGACAAACGTCATCAACATCCGGGCACTCCACCTTTACTCTCTGTTGTGGAACAAGCGCAACTATTGCAAACTTTACGAACTCCAACTGCTGATGGAGGATTATGGAACAGTCGTAAAGTGGCTGAGTGGATCGGTAATTTACTCGATCGTCCAGGAGCGCGTACAAAGGGGTTGGGACTATCTACGTTCGGCGTGAGTTTCGGTTACGGATACCCAGACCTGAACATGACCTTGCCGACCTTGAGGTCCAAGAAGCTTGGAAAAAAAACTGCGATCGCGAGCTAAACGAATTCAACAGCAGCATCCATTGGCAGCAGTAGAAGTGTGGGCAATGGATGAGCATCGTCTCGGACTCAAGCCGATAATTAGGCGAGTTTGGGTAGGGTATGGGGAGCAGCCCATAGCCAACGTAAATTGGCGCTATCAATGGCTATGGTTATATGGTTTTGTACACCCGTCAACTGGAGAAACATATTTTTGGATTCTCCCAAAAGTTAACATCGAACTTTTTAACTTAGTTTTAGTAGACTTTGCCAGAGAATTTGGACTGGGCAAAGATAAACACATCATCTTAACTATTGACCAAGCTGGCTGGCATACCAGTCCACAAGTTCAAGTCCCAGAGGGTTTACACTTGGAATTTATGCCTTCCCATTCTCCCGAATTACAACCAGCAGAGCGTAAGAGGCCGTTGGTAAATGAACCAATTGCCAATCGTTCATTTCAAAATCTTGATGAATTAGAGGAAGTGCTATTTCAGCGCTGTCAAGCTCTTCTCAAGCAACCTTCTTTAATTAAAGGGATTACTTGTTTCCATTGGTGGCCAAAAACCAAAGCTATATCATTCCGGTGCAACCGGAATTGATATTATTTGTAAATTAGGTAGGGCTTGCTGAATAATTGATCGCAGACCACTAGCAGGAGCGATCAATTATTCAGCAAGCCCTAAGTCCTGTCAACAATGTTACTATCGGCATGATTTTTGTAGACTGTCACGATGAGTCTCCTTACTGAGCCGTGGCTAGCCCGGTTCTAGCAGCTTCAATTTGAGATCGCTCAAACAGCTTCATCTTGAAAGGATAAATGCCGCTTGCAGCCTCAGCGATGGTTCGCAACCATTTTGGGTCAACTACGATCGCTGCATGGGTGACATCGTTGATGCGTCGAATCCGCTGAAAATCATTTTAGATCGCCATCGCGTCTATTCCTTCAAAACTACGGATTTCTTCTAAGACGCGCAGCTTGCCATGTTTAGCAAAGTCAGAATTAGCTTTGGCAATGAGATGCTTAAAATCTGCTGCGGCGATCTTGCCTTCGACAACAATCTCGACAATGTTGTTATCTTCATTGTTCTTGTATTCCAGCCCTGGATTATTGCTGGATGAAGATATTTCCACAGGTTCAGTCAATAGCCATGCACGGGCTTCCTCAATGTGCGATCGCTCAAAGGCTTTCACCTTGGCAGACAAAATGTTGTCCGCTGCCGCAGAAATAGTGCGTACCCATTCAGCGTCTGCAACCACCGCAGTATGGGTGAAGTCGTCTACATGGGCAAGCAAGCCCAAACCGAGCAACGACTAAATCAAAATCTGCTTCGGTAATTTTGCCTTCAACCGTGAGTTCGACAATGTCGCCTTTGTAACTCAAGAAATACAGGACTTACGCAAAATTATGGAAAAACGAACCGCAAAGGACGCAGAGGACACGAAGTTAAGAGGGTTTCAGAGAGTTCTTGCGTAAGTCCTAAAATAGTCAAATACGTTCCAGTGCAGTGGGTTTGTTAGGTTGCTGTGCAAAGGAATGCCTGCAAGGGGAGTTTATTTACTCCCATCCTGTTTTATAAGTCGTGGATAGACAATATCGGCAATAAACACAATTAGTGCGTGAATTGGCAGAATAACTAATAAAAGTGTTGAAAGCCGTGCCATAGCCCTCGTGCCTTCAACAATAGCAGGCTGGGGAGTGAGCCAGTCGAAGGCAGAGTCCAAAAAGTTTGCGACCTGCTCCTTCCCTTCTACACATAACCAGGGGCTGTGAGCAACGATCGCACGTTCAGGTTCCCAATCTCGTAAAGTCTTGAGGGAATTCTGCAGAAATGCTCTATCAAAGATATGTGCAAGTTGCACACCACGAGGGGTGTGTTGATACATTTGATTCCACTGAGTGGTAACACGCGAGAGGAGCGAAAGGGTTACTGGGTCGAAGTCCATCACCAAATCGGTAAATATTACGGTGCGTGACGCACGATGGAAAAAGACAAGCTCATCAATCAATCCGTTTCCCGATCCAAAAAGGCATTGGTCAATCTGCCCCGCCCATTCAGGTTCAGATATATCCGTAGACAACGTTTTGTAGAAGGTTAAGTCTTTTCGCTTTGGAGCAAGTCGGGGTGAAGCATAGAGTCTGGCATCGGGATAGGCTTGGCTCCAGTCTCCGAGGTACAGATGATGTATGTGATTGGGTGAGACGAGGTATTTTACAGCCCCAAGCCTATCGATATCGGCACGGATATCGGGAGTGAGTTGAATGGGAGAAAGAACGAAAAGACTACTATCGTTGAGGCGAATGACGACGGCACGATGCGTGTAGGGATAGCGAGGCTGCATTGGGGGACGGTAGCAGACACACCCCTTCGCCTCAATCGTCCAAATGTTTGAGTCAACTTGGATTAAACCACTTTCTGGTTTGTTAGGAACTGGGCGAAGGCTTTGCACCATAAGATACATCGGCTTGAATTATGCATATATTGTAATTGATTAAGTTAGTTTCAAGCGGCGATGGTTGCTTGACCTGTAGCCATCTCTCGGCGCGGTTGTCTTTCAAGCTGATCGTCTTTTAAAGTCAGCCCTAATTCAGAACGAATATGGGCGATCGCACGTGTCCAATTTTCATCAAACCGATAAGTCAGCAAACAAGTTGCCTGCTCACCCAGTTCCTTACCTCTGCGGGCACTGGCAAAAATCGCCTGAGCTGGCATCGGCTTGATGATTAAAAAGATCAACTTGATTAGGGGGTAAACCAGATTCAGGGCTTTGGTGTAGTTCTGACCGACAGTAAAGGCAAACACGCCTGCTTCACCGGGATAGCTAGTATCAAACCCCAGCAAAATATGAAAGATATCGTGGGTGACGGTGTATCGCAGTGCGAACGGATGACGCTCGGCTTCTGCCCGCAAATCGTCGCTGATTTCTAACGGTTGAATCCCGTTTTTGTGCATATGCTGGGCGTACTCATAGCCCAATGTGCCTTCGGGGAGTTGACTAAGTTGTGCTAAATCAATCTTGGGATAGTAAGCTGCGATATCTTGCAGTCGTACCAGCAGATCGGGATTTGTCCCCCATCCGTACAATTCAGATTCGAGCAGCGCTGCGTCTCCGGTTTCCCCTTTTGTGAAGTAGTCTTTGTATGCTTTGATGAAGCGGTTGATGGTTGCCATGATGATGACCTTTTATAATGTTTATAGATTGGAAAGATTGCTCAGATTTAAGTGGCGATTGTTTGTTGAATTTGACCTTTAGCTGCATTTCCAGTTTGTGTGCCTGCCAATTCGCTCTCTTTCAAGATCAGCCCTAACTCAGCGCGAATATCAGCGATCGGACGCGCCCAGTCTTCTTCAAACCGATAGCTCAACAAGCATTCTGCCTGTTTGCCGAGGGCTTTGCCCCTGCGAATATTGGCGCGCATTTGCTGACTTTGAGCGCGAAAGATCAGTGGATATATATGCGTCATCACAGGCCCAAATGCGTTTAGGAGCTTGCTGTAGTCTTGAGCGATCGTAAATGCTGCTACACCCATTTCGCCTGCATAACTGGTATCAAACCCTAGCAACACATGAAAGATGTCATGGGTGACGGTGTAGCGCAACGCAAATGGACTGCGATCGGCTTCTTCGCGCAAATCGTCGCTGATTTCTAACGGTTGAATCCCGTTTTTCAACATATGTTGGGCATACTCATAGCCCAAGGTGCCTTCAGGAAGCTGGCGAAGTTGATCGAGATCAATGCTGGGATAGTAGCCTGCAAGGTCTTGCATTTGAGCCACAATAGCGGGATTAGCACTCATCCCAAAAACTTCAAATTTGAGAAAGGCGATGTCTCCAGTCTGTCCGGATGTGTAATAGTCTTTAATTGCTTTGATGAAGCGTTTGATATTAGCCATGATTGTTACCTTCTGAAATGTCTTTGATGCGTTATGCAGTCGCGTTAGCGGCAGATAAAGAATTGCCTTGTACGACTAGAATGAGAAGTGCTTGAGTAAGGTGACTATTCAGCTTATGTGACTGCATAGTCATATCATATCAACCAAAGACCTATCTGTCAAGTGCAGCGTTGTTGCATTCTCTACAGATTTACTGAGTCTGAATTAGCGTGTGCCCGGTTTTATTTGAGTCAAGGGATTTTCAAACCATACAAACCGCTGTGGGAAAGGCATTGAAAGACCTTCGCGGTCGAAGGCTTTTTTTAAGCGCAGTCGAAACTGGCGATCGACAATCCATTGCTGCCGTGGCGCTGTGCGAATCCAAAGTCGAATTGTTATACTGTTGTCACCAAAGGCATCAACCCCTAGCACTTGGGGCGGTGCTAAGATGAATGATTGCCATGCTGGATCTTGGCTCAAAGACGGCTTGGCAGAATCTTTTTTAATTTGGACACGAACAAACGGTTTTATGTCAACTCTGAATCTAAGTTTTCAGTTTTGGGTGTGAACAGAAGATACAGGCAAGGAATAACCACCAACGCAATCAGCGTGGCGGCAAGCAAGCCGAAGATAATGGCACTACATAACGGCATCCAGGTTGGATCGCTGAACGCAAGCGGAATCAATCCAATGATGGTAGTGATGCTAGTTGTAAGAACCGGACGAAGACGATCGGCAGCGCCTCGTGCGGCTGCTTGTTTGACCTTCATCCCGTCTTGCTGATAGCTATTCATCGTATCGACCATGACGATCGCGTCATTCACTACAATCCCAACCAGCGCAATCACGCCGATAAAGGCAGTAAACGAAAACGGAATGCCCACAAGAAAGAAGCCGCCAACGGTGCCAATGAGAGCAAATGGAATTGCCAGTAGAATGATAAACGGCTGTCGAAATGAGCCGAGTTGCAATACCAGCACCGCAAAGACTAAGAAAACAGCAATGCCTAACGCTTGACCGGCTGAACCAAAGGTTTCTGCTTGATCTGCGGTTTCGCCCCCAAAGCTGTAGTTATAGCCCTGTGACCACGATCGCTTCATTTCTTGTAGCTTCGGCTCCAAATCTGCCAGAATCTCACCGACTGTACGATTTTCGTTCTTCGCCAGCACGGTTGCTGTCCGTTGTCCGCCGCGTCGAGTGACTAAAAGCGGTGCTTCTGCCTGAACTGTATCTACAACCGCCCCGGCTGGAATCACTTTCCGATCCGAGTTGTTGGTAAAGAATCGGACTGCAAGCAGTTCATCGCGGCGGGTGGGACCACCTACTCTGCCGTTTCGAGATGCCCAAGCGGTACTGAGACGGATTTCTAGGTCTTCTTGATTGCCGCCGATCGCATAGTCTCCCACATTGATCGGGTGTAATACTATGCCTGCGATGCCAGTTCGTCTTCACTCAGGTTGTAGAACGAAAGCGCCTCACGTTTGGGAATCAGCCTGAGATCCTGTTCCAAAGCGCCTAAGTTATCGCGCACGTCGGTTGTACCCGCAACTTGCCTGAGTGCCATCTGCACTTCTTGGGAGACTTGCCGGATTTCATCTAGATCGCTACCCGTAATCTCGATCTGAATCGGGTCGCCACTTTGCCCCGATTGTTGAGCATTAAGAACCAGCGTTGCACCGGGATCTTGGCGGCTCGCGGTTTGTAGCTCATTACGGAGTGTATCGAGATATTCAAACGAAATCATGTCGCGTTTGTCTCTAGGAACGAGGATGCCTGAAAACCCTAGCAAGTAGCTACCTTCACCCGGCTGTAGTTCGCCAGAAGCGACTAAATTACTGCGTTGCCCCACATACTTGATTACGCTGTCAATGTTCTGTTTTTCCCGCAGCGTTTTCCCTAAGTCATCGGCAACCCGTTGAGATACGTCCAGGGTAGTTGTAGGCGGAAGTTCGACGTTGACGCTAAAGTTGCGTTGGTCGCTTTGGGGAAAGAATTCAATGGGAATGCGGCTGAACGTTGACATAACGCAGAAGAAGACGACGATCGTACCAATCACCCATGCCCAGGCAACCTTTTTATTTTTAACGGTGTGATTGATGCTCCAGCGCGCCCAGCGATCGGAAGCGACTTCGCTCATGCGATCGACGCGAGATTTCTTTTCAACCCCTTTGACATTGCCCAACAGATAGCGAGAAAGGGGAACATCAATTAGAATCGCGATCGTAAAACTCAATATCAAGCAAATAATTGCTGTATAGGGCAGCAGTTGAATAAACTTGCCTAACGTACCGCTAATGGTTAAGAGAGGGAACAATGCCAAAATTGTAGTTAGCTGTCCAGAAAAAGCAGCAGGCGCATAGGTTTTGACGGTCTTCAAAGCGGCTCGATCGAAGCTCAAACCTCGAGCAAAGATGAACTCGTGCATCCCTTCCATCATCAGGATGAACACATCAACTAGAATGCCCAATGCCAGCACCATCCCGATGAGTACCATGTTGTTTAGCGTTTGTCCGGTTAGCCACAGGACTGCCAGTGTTCCTAAAAACGTCAAGGGAATCGAAAGTCCAGCAATCAAAGCTTCACGCCAGGACAGAGCGACGAATAGAATGGCAAACACTGCTGCCATTGACTGCAACGCATTGGTAAACAAATTGCCCAACTGTTCCCAAATAATGTCTGCTTCGTTAGCGATAATGCTGTACTCTAATCCGCTCACCCAAGCATTGGGATCTTTCTTAATTTGCTCCATTGCAGCGAGAACGCGATCGATTACCTCGATCGAATCCTGTCCCGGCACTTTTTTGATGCCGACGCTAACAACAGGCTGATAGTCTTTGCCCTCTGTGCTGATGAAGGCGCGGGTTTGTTCTTGCTCTAGTTCTCGGTTGACCGTGGCAAGTTCTTCGAGGCGTACCACTCGTCCTTCTAGCCGCGTGATGGGGAGTTCTCGTAAATCTTTGAGTTCCCGAAATCGACCGTAAAAGCGCACTTGCGACCCGATCGCATCACTTTCGATCGCGGCTAAGGGTACATCTCGATTCGCATTGCGAATTTCAGTCGCAACCGTGGCGGGTGAAATGCCCAGATTCGCCAAGCGAAACGGGTCCATCTGAATACTGACTACCTCTTCACGAGCACCGCCCAGATTCACTTCGCTCACTCCTGCCACTCGTTCTAAACGGTCTTGAATCCCTTTAGCAGCTTGAGAAATTACCGTCGGGTCGATGTTGCCGAACAGCGCCAGCGTCAGAATTGGGGCATCATTCACCGAAGACTGCCTGACCACGGGCTGTTCAGCGTTCGCGGGGAGCTTCGATTCTGCTTGAGAAACGGCTTGGCGCAACTCTTGGACTGCCTTGTCCGGATCGGCTTGTGAGTTGAACTCGACACTGATGACAGAGTAGCCCGTATAGGAAGCACTCTGAATTTTGCTGACGTTTTCGACCGAAGTGATTTCGGTTTCTATTTTGCTAGTGACCTGTTGCTCGATCGTTTGAGGATCGGCACCGCCCCAGGTCGTCGTCACGCTGGCAACCGCGATATCGATATCAGGGTTGGACTGCTTCGTCATGGAGAAATAGCCTAACCCGCCACCGACCACCATCAGCAGACTGAGTAAAATGGCAAAAATCGTGTTGAGAATAAAAAATCGAGCCACACCGGAAGGCTTCTTGGAGGTGGGAGGTTGAGGATCGCTCTGAGGCTGATGACCGTTTGGGTCAGCGAGATCGACCTCTGATAAAGGTTTGAGTTCGCTCATGACTACTTTTGATTCCCTTCAACGACCTGAACTGACGCGCCGTTAACGAGGCGATTTTGTCCCTCAGTGACTACCAAATCTCCGGCTGCAACCCCTTCTTTAATTTCTTGCTCAGCAATTCCGGTAATGCCTAGCTCGACCTGTCGCTGTTCGACCACCCCCTTTTGAGCGACAACAAACACGTAGGGAACCCGATCGCGCCGCACGACCGCATTCAGGGGAACAACGACATCATCAGAATTTTCTGCGATCGCAATCCACGTTAAGACCTGTTCGCCGTGCCGTACAGCATTGGTCGTCGGATTCAGCCGAATTTTGGCTTCGATCGCGCGTCCGCCCGGACTAATTGCCGGATTTACTGCAAAGACTTCACCCTTGGCGCGGGCATTCGCCGTTAGCGCTTCGCTACCGCTAGTTTGGGGTGAAGCCGTTGCCAGGGCGGATTTTGAAGCCACGAGAGCCTCTTGCCCCGATCGCACTCCTTCTCCGGTTGACTCCGACAACTCAACCTGCACTTCGTAGCGGCTCGGATCGATGATCACCATTGGAATCGGCTCTAAGATACCCTGATAGTCGCCTCCCAGTTGAGAACTGACCGATTGCGGCGTAAAATATTCTCCTTCTGAGATGTTGAGGTAGGCAACAATGCCATCGAAAGGAGCCACAATGCTGGCTTTTTCAAGGGCAACTTTGGTTTGCCAAAGGCGGGCTCGGGCGGTCTTAATGCTAGATTGCTTTGCCTGCGCCTGTTTTCGTGCCGCGCTCACCTGTGCCTGTGCCGATAACACCTGTTGCTGTGCCGATTCTATCCCTGCACGCGCCGTTTGAATCTGGGTTTCAGCTTCAGTCAAAGTGTTTCGGCGTTGGTCAAGCTCTATTTGAGGGGCAGCCCCTTCATTGACCAAATAGCTGTAGCGATCGACATTCGTTGCTGCGAGCTTGCGACCGGATTGTGCATTTCGGAGTCGCGCTTGCGCTTCCTGTACCTGAGTGCGGGCTTGCGCGACTTGTGCCTGAACTTGCAATGTCTGCGTTCGCCGCCGCTTGCTGTTGCTGTGCTTCGGAAACAGCAGCTTCGGCTTGACGCACATCTGCGACTAAGTTGCGATCGTCCACACGGGCAAGCAGTTCGCCCGGAGTGACGGGATCGCCTTCGCGGAGTCTGCGTCCATCCCGATTCGCAATGTACGTGACATCGCCTTCGGTGTTAAACGTCATGTGCTGATATTTGACGGCTGTGACAGTTCCTTCACTAGAAATCCAAGCGCGAATCGGTTCTTGTTTTGCGGCAGCGGTTCGCACCGATAACGCCGCCGTTTCAGTGACGGCGGCAGGTTCATTGCCTCGAAAACGAGTGACTGTAACTCCTCCGATCGCAACGACGAATCCCAGCACTGGCAGCAGCCACCAGTATTTTGCGATCGCCGATTTCTTTTTCTGGGAAGGGAGTTCAGTTGTAGAAGTTCAATCGAGGCTTCCGATCGGGTCTGAAGCGAGTTCAGCAGGTTTTTGCTCGACAGTCACGATCGTGACTTCAGGCCCAGATGAGACTTGAGATGATGGAATGGGAGGTTTATCTTGGAAGGTCATGAGGTAGATACCAGAGGATGAATGGAAAACGAATTGTTAAAGAGTCTGTTAGTTTGGTATGGCTTGTTTGTCGTTTGGAAGGATTACTTTAATATTTCAGCAATCAAAAAGTATTAACGCTTAGTGTTAGATGAACGACCCATTCCGTGTTCTAAGACGCGAATCAAGTCATCAAAAATTTGTTCGACGACCTGCATGTCCAACTCAGGTAATCCAGCTTCCGTCAGTTGCTCTGAGTTCAAGCTCAGTCGTTGAGGAATAAAGTCCCGCAAGCCGTCTGCCAGCGCACTGATGACGAAGGCAGCAAAATCTGGATCGATACCAGGATCGATATCTCCTCGATCGATTCCTTGCTTTACCAGGCGGTGAACGTACATCAGAGACACGGATTGCGTTCGCTTTAACACTTCATCCCGAAAGGGCACATCGCCATAAACAGCACGATTGATAATTTGACTCAAGGCTGGGTGAGACAAGTCGAACTGAGCGCTTTCTCGAAATAGCCAGCGCAAGTAAGGAAAGAATCCCATCTCCAATCCCGGAGGCTTGGCGTGTTGTAGAAAGTCAATCTTCTGCTGATGGGCGAGATCGACTAGGTATAGATAGAGGTCTTTCTTATCCTCAAAGTATTGATAGAAGCTGCCTTTGGCAATCTTTGCCTGCTTCACGATGTTGGAAATGGAGGCATTTTCATAGTCGTGGCTAGCGAATTGGGCGATCGCCAACTTCACAATGGTTTGACGCTTCGCTTCAGGTAAATTAAAAAAAGTTTGGGTTGGCATTAGCAGCAACAACAAAGGTTTTCTAGATGACCGATCAGTTGTGTGACCGATTAGTCACATTCTAGAGCAAAACCTTTACGCTGTCAAATCAAGCTGCCTCCGATTGACTGATACCAATTTCATGAACTACCGCTACAAATACGAGTTCTGCTTTATAAATTTCGATGTTTAAAACAAAATTACTAAATGTAACACTATTTTATGAAAAAGTACCAGGTACTTCTCATTTCTTGAAAATTTTGTTGTTCTGAGTCTTTCAGTCGGTTGAAACCCAGATGTTTCACCATTGTCAAGAACGGGCTTTCCGGCCCGTTCTGTCAAAGAGTGAATTTTGTTGTCGGGAGTAGGGGTTGGGCTTCTAGCCCGCCCTTGAACGGGCTTATTGAAAAGGGTGCAAGATGTCAGTTGAAAC
>NZ_JADEWV010000187.1 GCF_015207455.1 Microcoleus sp. LEGE 07076 | reverse complement strand
CCCCACAGGCAGCCTCTGGTTTACCAAAAGCAGCTCCCACTGCTGCTGCCTCCCCAAGCGGGACTCCAACATCTCCAGCACCCAAAGCTACACCAGCATCTCCAGCGCCCAAGGCAGGCTCTGGTGCACCAAAAGCCGTTGCCCCTGAGCCCGACTCTTGGAGGGAAGCTGTTAACAAAGCTCAGCAGGCAGCAATTTTGGCCCAGACGGCTCAATCTCAAAATGAGTGGATCGCAGTAGCAAGCGAGTGGCAGAAAGCGGTTGGGCTGATGAAATCTGTGCCGTCAACTAGCCCGAACTATTCAAAGGCTCAGCAAAAAGCTGCCGAGTATCAAGCTAATCTGATTGTTGCTAACCGCAGGGCGGCGGCAGCACCTTAAGCTGTTATCCATTTAAATTGTCTGTCAATAAACAATCAAATCAAGTGATGCGGGCTTTGAGCATCACGCCGAATGTACAATTTAAATCCGCAACAGCTTAGAGGATGTTTGTAAAGTCTAAATTTATACTATTCCTGGCCATAGTCGTGGCAGTACCAAGCTCAACCGACCTGCGTGGGTTTCAAACTCCTGATTTTGCGCTCTTCCCCCCCTGTCGAGACGAAATTTTGTGTAGTCGGGAATTATCTTAGCCCAAAACTTTTCAAACATCCTCTAAAATATAAAATCTCAAGTATAGCCTTTCGAGCGTAACATGAGGTGCCAAGCAGGCCAGCGATACCTCATATCAGAGTTCGAAAGGCTATATATCTCGCTCTAAAACCACAACTTTTAGGAGTTGCTTTCTACTTCGAGTGGCAAAGCGGTTGGGATTGAAATTTTTACTATGAAAGCGGTACTCACGTAGCAGTTTGTCATCTGAATTGTGTGAGTCATCAATAGGCGTTTTGCTCATAATCTTCACGCTTCGTTTGAGCGGTAAACGGGTCCTGATAATGCGAATGGTATTAGAACGTTGGATGAAAAAAATCAATAGCAAAGGATTGTTTAGGGACTACCCAACAATCATCTCTCGCCTCTAACCCACTGAACTATTTTCATTGACATCAAAAATAATTGTCGGCACATTACCAAAGACGGTATTGGCTTTTCCAAAACTGACACCGTGCTTCTTTGACCGAAGAGCGAACCCGCCGGGCCCCGGGCTACCGACATGGGGACAAGTCGGCAGCGGTTTCAATCGCCTTCAGTATTTAACAAATCTTAATACCGAAGCACTGTAATATACAGGTCAATGCTGTCTAACTATATTATGAGCATTAACTACAAGTCAAATAAAAATGTTGTGTACTCGTGCAAATACCATGTCGTTTGGTGTCCAAAGTATCGTCGCCAAGTTTTGGTCAATGGTGTTGATGCCCGTTTAAAGGAAATATTGCGCTTGAGTTGCAGTTGAATTCAATAGTGAATTAATCGAAATAAAGGTGATGCCAGATCATGTCCATCTTTTAGTCGAATGCGACCCTCAATTTGGGATTTCCAAACAGATTCGATACATCAAAGGGCGCTCATCTCGATATCTCCGTCAAGAGTTTCCTTGGCTCAAAAGCCGATTACCAACGCTGTGGACTAATAGCTACTTTATTTCAACTGTTGGTGGTGCGCCTATTTCAGTGGTTAAACAGTACATTGAGAATCATAAAAATGTCTAATTATGGATGTCAACAAGTTTTAATCAGCCCAAATGAGCAACTTAAATCTGTCTTAGAGTTTATTTGCGAGGAGTCCAATAAGCTTGCCAACTGTGGAATCTATTATTCCAGGCAGTTATACTTAAGACTGGCAAGATTCCTAGTCCCGAAGCGGGCTGGGGAGTATCAATTAGCTGCTGCTTTTAAATCATGCGGCTCGAACTCCATGCCGAGATTGCAACGGCTCGCCTATGAACACAGCCAATAGCAAGCAAGTGAGCCCATTCCGATCGAACCCCGCAAATCTCCGTTGCAGAAACTACCACAAACGTGATACAGTTGAAGCTTGTGTCCAAATAACACCAATCCATGCCCAAACTCAAAACTCGCAAAGCTGCCGCAAAGCGCTTTAGAGCGACCGGCACAGGTAAAATTGTGCGCCGCAAAGCTTACAAAAGCCACTTGCTATCTCACAAAAGTTCAGCCCGCAAGAGCCGCTTGTCTAAATTGGTCGTCATTGACGAGACAAATGACGCTAATGTGCGGTTAATGCTTCCATACTTGTAAAGTTTAACGGAAATTGAAAGATGACACGGGTAAAACGCGGTAATGTCGCCAGAGCGCGCCGCAAAAAAATTCTCAAATTAGCTAAGGGTTTCCGAGGCGCACAGTCGAAACAGTTCCGCACAGCTAACCAGCGGGTGATGCAGGCGCTGCGTAACGGTTATCGCGATCGTAAAAAACGCAAACGCGATTTCCGCCGCCTGTGGATAGCTCGGATCAATGCTGCATCGCGCCAACACGGCACGAGCTACAGCAGGCTGATCGGCAACATGAAGAAAGCGAATATCGAAATCAACCGCAAAATGCTGGCACAAATGGCGATAATTGACCCGGCAACTTTCGGTAAAGTTGTGGAAATGGCAAATCGAGCCGGAGCGTGAAAGCTCGATCGGTTTGGAGCCGGAAGAAGGCGGAAGTAGGAAAGATTTAGCTATCTGCCAAAGAAGGAAAACTCCTGAGAAATTTAGGAGATTGAGACTAACTTTCCTTCTTTGTTCTTACTTCTGGATTCTTGCTTTTTCAGAAATTGCGATCGCGCTGGCTCGATCGCCATTTTCGTGTTTTTTATACAGTTGCAGAAGCAAATCTCTGAGATTGCTAGAGCTTTAAAATAAATAAAACCTTCCACAGACCTACCTAAATAAAAAAAAACATGGATAGTAATTTGCTGATTGTTTACCTGTCAGTTCTGCTCGCTATACTTGGGAGCAGTTCGTGGCTTATTGTTCGCCAGATTCTTAAAACTAGGAAACTGGAAATGTCTCTGGAACGCTTAGAAAATAAGCTGACCGCAGAAAAAGGAACAGCACAGGAATATTATGAGTTAGGAAGTATCTATGTAGATAAGAAGCTTTACTCCCAGGCGATCGTACTGTTTCAAAAAGCTCTGAAAGCTAAAGACTTAGAAGGCGAAGAAAATCAAGCGGTCATTTACAACGCCCTAGGTTTTGCACACTTCGGCCAAGAGCAGTACGACATCGCGATCCGCAATTACAAAGAATCCCTGAAGTTGCAGCCAGAATACGTTACATCTCTCAATAATCTGGGTCACGCCTACGAGCGCAAGAAATTAACAGCTCAAGCGTTGGAAATGTACGAACAAGCTCTCGCCTGCGATCCAGATAATGCCACTGCTAAAGGGCGAGTAGAGTCTCTGAGGAAGCGTTTGGTAATCTACAATTGAGCGCTGGTGCCGACGGAGAAATACAGAACCCGCAAACCTGGTTTCACTCGGAAACCAGGTTTTTTATTCCCTGACTCAAAGATACTAAACTATCGCACACCTTAATGCGTTAGCTTTTAAGAACAGGAATTCGGCCGAGCGCTCGATCGCGCACCGTCCCAGCAGTTTAAACTACTGTCAAGATAAAAGCAGTACCTGCAAAGCCGGTCAGTCCAAAACAATTGAAGGAGGAGAACGTAGTGACATCTATTCTCGTGGTCGAAGATTCGTGGTTGACTCGCAGGGTAATCTGCAAAATCCTGCGGGCAGAAGGATACGAGACTTGGGAAGCATCGAGCGGCCCGGAAGCTCTAGAACTGCTGGCCACTAAGACCCCAAACTGTATGCTCTTAGATCTGCTGATGCCGGAAATGGAAGGTCGGGAAGTCCTGCAAGCCATGCGCGATCGAGGATATAAAATTCCAGTCATCGTGATTACCGCAGACATTCAAGCAACCACCAAATCCGAGTGCATGGAACTCGGAGCCCTAGCAGTCATACACAAAATGCCCAACTCAGACGAACTGATCGGGTGGATCAAAAAAGCTCTCAGTGCTAGCGAGGAGAGCACCCAATGAAATTAAGCGCTCGACAGCTCGATGCTTTGCAGGAACTCGTCAACATCGGGATCGGTCAAGCTGCGGGGATTTTGAACGACATGATCGAATCTCCCATTCGCTTGCAAATCCCCTACCTCCAAATCCTGTCTCCCACCGACGTGCAAACACAATTAGAAGATCACCTCAGCGGCGAACAAATCGCCGCCGTCCAGCTCAAATTTACAGGCTCCTTTGGAGGCATTGCCCAGTTAGTCTTTCCCACCAACAGTGCAGCCGCTCTAGTGACCATGCTTACGGGGGAAGAAGTGGGAACTCACGACCTCGATTCAGTCAAAATTGGTACGCTCAGTGAAGTGGGAAATATTGTGATCAACGGGGTCATGGGTGCAATCAGCAACGTACTTCAGCAGCGCCTGAACTACTCAATTCCCAATTACATGGAAGGGACGATCGCTAATTTGCTGATATCTGGCGGTTTGACTACTGATACAGTTGTCTTATTAGCCCAGACCCGTTTCATTATTGAAAAGCTCCACGTTGAAGGAGATATCATCCTCATTTTCAATGTCAGTTCCTTTGACGCATTGTTGGCTGCAATCAATCAACTTGCCGGGGGTCTATGATCCAAGAAAGCAAAACTATTGAGGAAAAATTTGGAGTTCTCGACAGCGTACCAGTCGGCGCCTGCTTGCTGCGAGATGATTTTGTGGTGCTGTTTTGGAATGCCTGTCTCGAAGATTGGACGAAGATTCCTCGCCACCAAATGTTGGGAACCAAGATCACAACTCATTTTCCTCACCTGAGCCAGCTCAAGTACGCTACTCGCTTCCAGCAAATCTTTGCAGGAGGCCCGCCAACCATCTTTTCTTCTCAAATTCACAAGCACCTGATTCCGGCAACTTGGCAAGACGGCCAGCAGCGCATCCAGCAAACTACTGTGACGGCTGTCCCTGCACTTTCACCGGGGGTTGCCGAACTGGACATTGCCGGCTTGGTTCAATCGACTGTGGAGTTGGAACCAGAAGTTATGGTGGAACAAACAGAAGCTGTTGGTCCGATCGCGCCCTCAACTTTTCGGAGTTCACTTTCGCCTAACGACTTCTTTGTGACATCAAACTGCCAATCGTTTTACGCCCTGTTGGTGATTCAAGACGTGACCGACCTCACTCACCGTATCCAAGCTTACCGCACAATGCGGGATCAAGCTTTGGAAGAAGTGGAAGTGCGGCAGCGGGTGGAGGAAGAATTGCGATCGAGCCAACATTTCATCCAGCAGATTGCAGACGCGGCACCTTATTTGCTCTACATCAATGATTTGACCGAACAGCGTAATGTCTACGTCAACGGTCAAGCTTTTAAATTGCTGGGCTACCATCCCGAAGAAATTTTACAGATGGAAACGGCTTTGTTTTCCAGTTTGGTGTACCCAGAAGATTTAGAGAAGGTGTCGGTGCACCTGCAAAAATTTCCCAAGGTTCAAGACGGCAGCATTTTGGAGTTGGAGTACCGACTAAAACATCGATCGGGCGAATGGCGATGGTTTCGCTGCCGCGACCAAGTGTTCGCCCGTACAGCATCAGGCGATCCCAAACAAATTTTCGGCACGGCCCAAGATATTACAGAGTACAAGCGGGCAGAAGAAACGCTGCGGCAGCAAAACGAACGGGAACTGCTGATGGCGACAATTACTCAGCACATCCGCCAGTCTCTGGATTTGGGCGAAGTGCTTAGCACGACTGTGACAGAAGTGCGCCAGTTCCTTCAAGCCGATCGAGTCATGATCGTCCGCTTCAACCCCTGTACCGGCACTGTCTGCGCCGCACCTGCGACCGGGGCGGTGACAGTGGAATCTGTAGCTCCCAACTGCAAGCCGATGCTGGGAGAAACCCTGGAAAATTTCTGTTTTGACGAGTTCTATCTTGAAGCGTACCAACATCGGGCGATCCGACCCGTCGCCGATGTCTCGGCTGCAGATTTGCCAGCAAATCAAATCGACTTGCTCGCACAATTTGATGTCAGAGCTTATTTAGTAGTGCCCTTGGTGCAAGGAGACGAGTTGTGGGGGCTGCTGATGGCCCACCAGTGTCGTCCCCGACAGTGGATGCAGTTGGAAGTTGACTTGCTGTCTTCTCTGGCGACCCAGTTGGCGATCGCGATCAAGCAAGCAGAACTCTACCAGCAGTTGCAAGCGGCAAACCTCAAGTTAGAGCGCTTAGCTACTTTGGACGCGCTCACTCAGCTAGCAAACCGTCGCCGATTCGATCAGTATCTAGAAATCGAGTGGCGCAGACAAGCGCGGGAACAAACGCCTCTGTCGCTGATTCTGTGCGATATTGATTCTTTTAAAAGTTATAACGATACCTACGGGCATCCTGGGGGAGACGAATGTTTGCGGCAAGTCGCCGGCGCAATCGGCAATGCAGTCGATCGCCCCTCCGATTTAGTAGCTCGCTACGGAGGTGAAGAATTTGCTGTGATTTTGCCGAATACCGACATTCAAGGAGCCGTGCGAGTAGCCGAACACATACAGCTCAAAATAGCAGCTTTGCAGCTTCCTCACGCTGGTTCTCAGGTGAGCCAGTACGTTACTGTCAGTCTGGGTGTAGCGAGTATGGTTCCTGCATTTGAATCGGCAGCCTCGATTTTGATTGCCTCCGCAGATCGAGCGCTCTATGAAGCTAAAGGACTTGGGCGCGATCGCATCCAAGTTTACCAACCAGACCCGACCTCTGCCAAGACCAACGGCACAGGCACTCCTGTGCACCCGGTTGAGTTTTCACAGGCGCAACACTAAATTTCCCCTCACCCACAAGCGCTTGACTTCTGTCAATATTTATAAATTCGGAATAGACACTGGTCATAAGCTGTCGCACAAATAAACATTGCATATTCAGGGCGATGCTCAGAGCAACGGGCCACTCATTGTTTTATTGTTTTTTACATAAAATTTAAATGCCGCAACAGCTTAACGCGGAAATAGGCTCTTCCGTACTTATTGTGCTAATTTTTTAGGAAAATGCCAAAAGAGTAATGCTCGTATTTCAAAATTCTTCAGATTTCTAAATCCAAAACCACACCTTTTTAATAGCTTTAATTTAGTGTTGATTCCCTCTACTATCCCATTTGTCGTTCTTGATTCAAAATAGCCCACAATCTCTCCCAACCATCTTTTGATTTTTTCGACACTTTTTTGATAGTATGGTTGTGCTTTTTTTAACCAATCTGTTAATTCTAATATCCCGCCACCCAAATTATTGCTTTTTTCAAATAAAGAGTGAAAATCTTCTTTTAAAGTGTGCATAGCTCCTACTCTTAGTGAAGCATCTTTTACTTGTTTTAATTTTACTTTATCTTTGTCAGATAAGTTATTTTCGGCTTTCAACAATGTATATTTACTGCCTTTTAAACTATCCAATAATTTAGCTTTTTCTTTCGCTTTTAGCGATGATGCTGCCTTTTTTTGCTCAATTCTCGCCTGATTTAATTCCTCATGAATCATTTTGGTCACATGAAATCTATCTACTGTTACATCAGCATTCGGACAAAGCTTTTTGACTAATGACTTATAATTACCCGTCATATCCATACTTACTTCTTCGCTCTGGTTTAAGACTTTTTCTCCCCATTCAAGCATCTTTTCTTTGATTGCTTCTTGTTTTCTCTCGGCAACTAAGCCGATTAATTTATGTGTTGATAAATCTACTAATACAACTCTAAATTTTCCTTGCCTTTTTACTAGACTAATTTCATCTATGCCGAATTTGTGTAAGTTTTTTAGCTAAACAGGTAATATTTTATTCGTCACATTTTTCACCATTGACCAAACTTCTTCTTCTGTTAATTAATTTATTGTTTATAGCCACGTTATTAATGTCACTATGAACAAGTTGTTCAGTAATACTTTGTACATATCTATTCTATTCGTAAAAATTTTCTTCTTTTTGACAAAATCTCAGCTTTCATCAAAAGGTTTGTGACAACTTTCCCATTTGAATTTGCGTCGATTTACTCTCAGCATTACTTCTTTATTACCTATCGGCAAGTCTCTAACTAAATCCCTATAATTTTGATGTAAATGATGGCTAGATTGATTGCATAGAGGGCATTTTGATGTTTTGTTTTCTGATTTTACCACTAACTAAAATCAATGTCGCTCCTATTTGCTTGTAGTCTTCTACTATGACACCGGGTAAATCTAGAATATTTGTCATTAATCTTTTCATGATTTATTTTGTTCGCACAACTTTTATCAACACTTAACTAACATCTTAGCACAACAAGTACAGAAGAGCGGAGGTTCCCTGATTCAAAGAGCAGGGAGATGCGATCGCAAATTTCTTGAAGTCCCGGTTGATTGTCTAGCGGTACAACAGTGAGAGCCGAGTGCTTGAAGGTGTATAACTGCATGGTAATAGTAGGGATGTGTCGCATCCACACAGTGGCAGTTTTCTCCCCGACTGACTGAATGCGCCCCAATCGGCCGTTAACGTCTTGGCGATCGGGCGCGTACACCTCTACTAAGGAACCAATTTTGAGCGTCAGGTGGTGAGCGATGGCAGCTTGCTTTTCAGGTTTTACCCAATGACATCGCCCCTGTAAAGTTTTGGTAAGTTGAGCCGGACGACTGCGAGCATCATTTGCCACTATTATAAAACTTTATTAAGTTTGTAAGCAGTAGTAAACAATGGTAGTATCATATAGTCATAAGGGTCAACTGATAGAATTATTGTGATCGTTAAAAAATGGAGAGTCTGAATGCAACTAGCAGAGAGACACATCATTAAATCCACCGAGAATCGTTTTGTTGAAATAGACGGATTAGCCTTTAAATCGAAAAATTTGTACAACGCCGCTAACTACATTATTCGTCAGAGTTTTGTCTATGGATGGGGTTATATAAATTACAACGAAATGAACCATTTAATGAAGTCTCATCAAGCATATAAGGAATTACCAGCCAAGGTAAGTCAACAAATATTAATGATATTGGACAAGAATTGGAAGTCTTTTTTTGAAGCAGTCAAAGCTTACAAAAGAGAACCCACGAAATTCACGGGTCGCCCGAAATTACCAAAGTACAAAGATAAAGTTAAGGGTCGGAATATTCTCGTCTATACAATTCAGGCGATTAGTCGCCAGCAACTAAAGAAAGGAATTATCAAGCTTTCCGGGACTAATATTTTAATTAAAACTAAGATAGAACAAGAGCAGATTTGTCAAGTTAGATTGATTCCCAAATGCGATTGCTATGTAATTGAGGTAATTTACAATGCCTGTGCTGAGCGTAGTCGAAGTGAACCGGAGTCCACCGTGGATGAAAACCAAAAAGAATTAATAGCTAGTATTGATTTAGGATTGAATAATTTAATGGCGTTAACTTCAAATCAGCCGGGCTTTACCCCTCTGCTGATTAACGGGCGACCATTGAAATCAATTAATCAATTCTACAACAAACGTAAAGCACAGTTACAATCTCAGTTAAAAGGTCTGCGTAAAACTTCATCACGGATTCAACGCCTAACTCGTTGTCGAAACCAGAAAATCGATAATTACTTACACCATGCCAGTCGTGACATCATTAATATTTTAAGAGAACGAAAGATGGGAACTCTGGTAATTGGTAAAAATGTACAATGGAAAAACGAGATAAATTTAGGGAAACAAACTAATCAGAACTTCGTAACAGTTCCTCATGCTCGATTGATTGAGATGTTGGAATATAAGGCTGCATTGGTGGGAATAAGAGTGATGGTGCAGGAAGAATCGTATACTTCTAGATCCAGTTTCCTGAATTTAGACCCGATTCCTGTTTGCGGGGAGAATGATGCCGATCGTGTCAAGTTTTGCGGTAAACGAATTAAGAGAGGATTGTACAAAACATCGAGCGGTCGATTAATTAACGCTGATGTTAATGGATATTATAATATCTTGAGAAAAGCAGTCCCAAATGCTTTTAGCTCTCTTGATAGAGAGCTGCGTACTTGGGCCGAGGCGGGTTAATCCGCTTGAAGTAAAAAAGAAAGGGGAGGGACTTGATGCCTCCCATGTCATGTAATAGATGACTATACTTTTACAAGCTATATTGCCAACATCTTAGCTAAAAACATCATCGATTGGCTTATAAACAACTATGCCAACTTCAACGATCAATGTTCTACTCAAAGAAATTATTGCCCAAATCCGCCAGGGATTAGAAAATCTTTATGGCGAACAGTTAATCCGAATCATTCTCTATGGTTCCCAAGCCAGAGGCGATGCTAGACCGGACTCCGATATTGATATATTAATCCTTCTCAAAGAACCCTTCAATTACTCCCAAGAAAGCGATCGTATTTCTGTTTTGATTGCCGATATATGCTTAGAGCATACCGTCGTGATTAGCTGTATGTTTGCCACCCTTCAGAAGTACCAAGAGTATGAAAGCGGTTTCTTTCGCAATATCCGTCGCGAAGGAGTCCCAATATGAACCTAGAGCAACAAAGGTTACTTGATAAAGCTGATAGAACTTTGCAGGCTGCACGGGTTTTATGTGACCAAGGCTTTTTTGATTCTGCCGCTTCCCGCGCTTATTATGTGATGTTTTACACAGTCACTGCATTTTTAGAGTCAGAGAAATTATCTTATTCTCGCCACTCCGCTGTCATCGCCGGTTTCGGTCAAAAATTTGCTCGTTCGGGGCGGGTTCCGGTGCAGTTCCATCGTTACCTAATAGATGCTCAAAAAACTCGATTAGAAGCTGACTATAACGCTGATATACAAATCTCACAAACAGACGCAGTGCAAACAATAGATCGGGCAGAAGAAATGCTCAACTTTGCTTTGGCAAATATTGATTCTATTCCTCCATCCTCTCCTTGATTGAGTAGATAGCCTGCTTTCCACTCCTGCACTCGCCAACTAAAGAAACCGGGTTTTTCAGCAGATTCAACACAGCGATTCAGTATTTTCGCAAAAAACCCGGTTTCTGGGCCTCCCTCTTTGAGTCCTATATATTAACTTTTATTATAAAAACTTTGATTTTGCGTAAAAATACCCCGCGAAATCCCAATACACAATAGAAGGCTTTCACCTTCGGAGCAAATTCACTCCCCAAAAACTATGACAGCCACAACTATGCCGATCGCCCCGATCGCCCCTTACAGCCACCGTCTAGCCACCGCAACCGACGCAAAGGATATCGCCCCCCCTCTGGCAAGCATTCGCTGCTGAACGCGAAGCTATCGACCCCTCAATGCTAGTCAAACCGGCTCTTCCGTACTTATTGTGCTAATTTTTTAGGAAAATGCCAAAAGAGTAATGCTCGTATTTCAAAATTCTTCAGATTTCTAAATCCAAAACCACACCTTTTTAATAGCTTTAATTTAGTGTTGAT
>NZ_JADEWV010000016.1 GCF_015207455.1 Microcoleus sp. LEGE 07076 | reverse complement strand
CCATCGCCCGATCGCAACTAAAATTTTAAATTTCGGGAATTAAAAAATCAAAGCCTTGTTATGTAAGCGTTGCGCTCAAAATATAGATAGAAATTTAAGTCTGTTGAGTCCATATTTCAGCGCGCCCAAATCAGAAAATCTGAAGCCAGACAATAGAAAATTTAATCGCAGAGCGACCAACACTTGATGACAAACTACATTTAAGGCTACTTTTGAAAAGACTTAAGTTATTGGAAAAACTCTTATTTTTATGACAAACAGCGGGAATCAAGGCATAGAGCGAGATCCTCATCGGTTGTTGGTGACGGGCGGAGCTGGATTTATCGGCTCGAATTTTGTGCATCACTGGTGCAGCAGCTATCCGGGCGATCGAGTCATCGTACTCGACGCTTTAACCTACGCCGGCAACAGAGAAACCCTAGCAACCTTAGAAGGAGGAGAAAATTTTCGGTTTGTGCAGGGAGATATTTGCGATCGAGCCCTAGTCGATAGCTTGCTCAAACAAGAAAACATCAACACAGTCGCCCACTTTGCTGCCGAATCCCACGTTGACAGGTCAATTATCGGGCCTGCTGCCTTCGTTCAAACCAACGTCGTCGGAACCTTCACACTCCTCGAAGCCTTCCGCAAGCACTTTGAAGCAACAGACAACTCCTCCCTCAGATCACAAATGCGCTTCCTCCACGTTTCCACCGACGAAGTTTACGGCAGTCTCGGCCCCGACGACCCAGCATTTACCGAAACCACCGCCTACTCCCCCAACAGTCCCTACTCAGCCTCCAAAGCCGGCAGCGACCACCTCGCCCGCGCCTATTTCCACACCTACGGCGTCCCCACAATTATCACCAACTGTTCAAACAATTACGGCCCCTATCACTTCCCCGAAAAGCTGATTCCATTAATGTGCATCAATATGCTACTCGGCAAACCCCTGCCAATATACGGCGACGGTCAAAACGTCCGAGATTGGCTTTACGTCCTCGACCACTGCCGCGCATTAGACGCCGTTATCCACCGCGGCCAACCAGGAGAAACCTACAATGTTGGCGGCAACAACGAGGTACAAAATCTCGATTTAGTCAAAATGCTCTGCCAGCTAATGGACGAACTAGCCGAAGATTTGCCCGCACGTCCTTGCGAACAACTGATCTCATTTGTCAAAGACAGAGCCGGGCACGATCGGCGTTACGCTATTGATGCCAGCAAAATTAAAACAGAGTTAGGTTGGACTCCCTCAGTCACAGTCGAAGAAGGTTTGAGGCAGACCGTAGAATGGTACTTAGCCCATCGCGAGTGGTGGGAGCCCCTGCTTTCCGACGAATATCAAACCTACTACCGAAAAGTTTACGCTCGTCAGTAACTGGTAATTGCCAATTCCCATCCGGTGCCCGCTGCTTACCCTACAAATTCTTCTGATTTAATTAGGTAGAAGCAAATATCATATACATTGATTATTGTCAATGTTTGTGAATATTTAGTTAACAGTCATCCCAAACGCATAAATTCAAGTGTTTGTGGCCGATAATTTCTATAGAGTTACCGATCGAGCATTTTAGAAGCTTTTAGTAAACAACAAAAAAGCAGCAATGACCGAAATCAACTGGCTCAAACACATCCAAGAACCTAAATACTGGGTGTTAGGCATAGCCTCCGGCTTGATCGCCCTACACCTTACTCTGACTTCCCGAACAAACGACAGTGACCTGTTCGGTACAATGTTATTGTTTTGGGGAGTCGTAGCATTGCTCATTTGGGAAAAACACGAATCCTTAACTTTTGAAAGCGGAGTTTTCGCCAGCTTCCTTGGGACATCCTTAATTGCTTTAATATTGATCAAAAGTTCGTCAATATCGGGATACGACTTTTTTATCAGAGCAACGCCTTTTTTGTCAGGAATCAGTCTAGCATTGCTGGCTTCGGGAACAAAAGGACTCAAACAATATTGGCAGGAACTTCTAATTCTTGGCTATACAGCTATTCCTCCAGGGTTGATAGGAGTATTTGTTGACGTAGCCCAAATCACAGCAAAATTTTCCGCTTTCCTCCTGCACTATCTAGGATTTGAAGTTGTGCGAAAAGGAGTTTTTCTCATCCTAGAAAAAGGCAGCGTCGAAGTGTATCACGGCTGTTCGGGCGTGAATGCGATTCTACAATTGTTAGGACTAGCCCTAGTTTTCTTGCTGATGTTTCCGACAACGGCGGGGCAGAAAATTGTTGTACCAATCGTGGCAATACTTATTGCATTTGTCGTGAATGCAGCGCGAGTTGCTCTCATGGCAGTGCTGGTATCCCTATCTCAACCAGAAGCATTTAAATACTGGCACGAAGGCAATGGTTCTGTAGTCTTTTCGATGATTGCTGTATTGATTTTCGGCCTTTTCTGCTGGTTTGCAATCTTGCAATCGGAACCGCAAAATAAGAAAAAACAAAATTGCTAATGGCTATTACCTATTGGAAACCAGTTAGGAATTCACTCTTGGCTGTTACTTTTGCAGGGGTGTTGTTAGTCGCAGGAAAAGTGTTTTTTTATCCAGCGACTAGCAATTATTCTGCAACTCAGTTTGAGTTGTCCGAGTCGGTACCTCTAGCAGATTGGAAACTAATCAAGAGCGCGCCGCTAGAAATTATTGATACTTCAGAAATCAAAGCGGCCAGGAAATATCAATATCAAAAAAATAGAATTCCTCTAGAAATAGAGATGCGCTATGCGGTAAATACCATTGGGGATGTGGAAGGTATGATGAAGGGACATACTATTCTCAAGTCGTCTCCTGGTAGACTAGCATTAGCAAGCACTCAAACAGCGGGGTTTCACGGAATTTTGCAACAGCAAAATCGACTGTATTTGAGTTCCTGTATCAATCCTCGCGGCGGTGCTACAGTCACTTCCGAACAGTTTAGATACAATCGAAATACTCGCGATTGGCAGCCGAACCGCATTCTGTTTTGGCTGTTGGGTAGGGGAAATATTCAAGACAGGCGATGTTTGTGGACTCAGATGTCTGTGCCTTTGGATAAAACAACTGCAGAAGATGCCCAAAAAATTCTAGAGAATGCTTGGGTTTCTTGGTATAAGTGGTGGCAGCCACGATTTCCCGAACCTTGAGGGGAATCAGTCGATTTGAGATTGGGGCATTTAAGATTTGAGATTTACTCCAGAGATGAATTTGGAAGGTTGAAGTCTCAGTCTCAAATTTTTGAATCTCCAGGACAAGTATCGGGGGGTTGTAAGCTGTCGCACAAATAAACATTGTATGTTCAGGGTGATGCTCGCGTGCCCACCCCACAAGACTTTTATAGTTTCTTGACATATAATTTATATGCCGCCACAGCTTATCCGTTTTAGGGCGGGGTAAAGAGAGATTTTTCTTAACAACAATTGTGACTTTATGAATGACGTACAAGGCGAACAAGGTTTTTCTATCTACAGACTGCGCTGGATTGGCTACGGTTTATTAATTCTGTCGTTATTAGATACGATCGCAGTTTTGATACCAGCAAATTTTGGCAACCGCGTCTGGGAATTGCAGACGATTGGGGCTGTAGTGGAACGAGTGCCAGTTCCTCTGTTGGCAATGGCGCTGATATTTTTTGGAGAAGGATACGATCGCACAGGTTTGGAAGACGTTTTTTTGAAGGTTTTGTCTTGGGTTTGTCTGCTGCTGGCGCTGATTTTTCTGTTGATGCTGCCTTTGGGAATTTTTGGCACTATCTACGTCAACAATCAAAACAACAAGCAAATTACTACTCAAGCAAACCAACAATTAGCTCAGTTGCAGCAAGTGGAAGAACGGCTGAATAAGGGTAGTCCTGAAGATTTAAGGAATTTGGCGGGGGAACTTACCCGTTTGGGGGTACAAGCAGATACGCAAAACCCGCAGGAATTGAAAAACCAAATTCTTTCGAGAATTACTCCGGCTAAGGAACGGTTGCAGACGCAAAGCGCTGCGGTTCAGTCAAATCAGCGCACGGGGTTATTTAAAAATGCTGTGAAGTGGCTGCTGGGCGCGCTGATTTCTAGTGTTTTGTTTTTTACAATCTGGCGGGGTACTGACTGGGCTCGGTAGTAGTTTTGAGTTTTGAGTTAGATATAAGGTGCGCCGACGCGCACCTTACGAACTTATAAATGCAACAGAATCCACACATTGCAACCTCTATTATTTAAGAGTCTGCACTTCAGGATATGCCAAAATTTTCGCGTCAGCCGTCAGCACCGGACACCGATGTATTTTCGCTGTTGCTACAATAAGTTGGTCAGCAGGATCGGGGTGAAAACCCGTGAGTTTGGTTGACTGAATAATAATAGGAATTGTGAGTTCGAGTTGCTGCACTCCCGGATAAGCTAAAGCTGCTGCTAACCACTCATCAACTGCTAGGGACAGAGTTAGTCTTCCCAGCTCTACCAATTTAGCGACTTCCCAACAAGAAATTATGCTAACTCCTAAACCTTGAGACTGATATTGTTGTATCCTGTCCTGGTGTTTTTGAGTCAGTCGCGCATTTTTGTCAACCCACCACACCCATATAGAACCCATTTGACATCTTTTACGTTGTTGTGATAACGTGACCGCAAAAGCATTATCCAGCAGCAGCCATGCCTTATTGTAGCAGTCTAACGGATTCAGAATGGGAAATAATTGAACCCATACTACATGACATATTGCCCAGGAAGAAGTTAACTAGACCTTGTAACTGGACAAAAAGAGAAATCTTAGATGGAATTTTCTATCAACTAAAGAATGGCTGCAATTGGCAAGACCTACCCAAAGACTTGCCGCCCTATTCCACTGTGTATTGGCATTACAAACAGTGGCGAACACATGGAGTGATCAAAGAGCTGATGAGAGTGCTACATGAACAAGTGCGTGAGCAGGTAAAAAAAAAGCCAAATGGACTACATTAATGATGATAGACTCACAAGCCGTAAAAAATACCTGTAACGCTAGTATTGAGTCGAAAGGGTTTTGTTTCTACAAATCTACAAATGGTATTAAAAGACACCTAGCGGTTGATACGCTTGGGTTTCCGTTCTTTACACACGGAACTAAAGCTAGTGTATCAGATGATGCTGGCTTGATTGAAATGTTGACTCTAAATATAGATTATTTTAAGTCTAAACCTCTAAATATTCCCCAAATTACGATACTACTAGACAATGGCTATCATCCCGAACATCTCACAAAAGAGTTAGAAAAAATTTATCCAGAGATTATGACAAAAATCAAGTTTGAACTTTCAGAAAAACCATCAAAGGCCGAAAAAAAAGCTCAAGGCAAATCAGGATTTGTCCCGGTTAAGGCAAGGTGGGTCATTGAACGGTCAAATGCTTGGATGGAAAGATGTAAAATTTTGGTGAAGAACTTTGAGAGAAGTTTGGCAGCGGCGATTGCCAAGATCAACCTTTGTTTTATTAGGCTGATGATTAGAAGGCTTGCACCCTCTTCTTAGATGTCAAATGGGTTCTATATGAGTATCCAGTACAATCATTGCAGCACTTCCCAATCTTCTGAGGGTGCAGCAGGTTCAAAGGGCTCATCATAGCGCTTGACAGTACCGTGTAGAGGATACAAAAAACATTTTTTTATAGTTTCGTTAACCAAATTGAGATAATCAACCAATTCTTGATATTGATTTAGTTCTGTTTCTTGTTCAGAAGTGAGAGCTGATTCTGTTTTTTGAGCGGTTAAGGTTTCTATTCGCTCCTGTATTTTGGTGGAAATGCGAAATACTAGGAGTCCTTTTACTAGCTCAATACGGATAGAACCCTCGCTCGGTAAGCTGTTGGGTAAACGCTGCAGATTGAGGAGCAAATTAGTTGTTATAGTAGCTTGGTTTAATGTTATGGGAAGGTGCACGATGCGCCCCTACAAAGTTAAGAATTTAGGTGCTGAGCGATCGTATTTTCGAGTTTTTCAGCAATCCCTTCAATCCAGTTTTCGTCTTGTTTTGTATAGCTGCGGGGCGCGTTGGCACCTAAGATTAAAACGCCTTGGGTTCCGATCGGCTGACAGATGACTCCTTGGGTATTTTCGGGCAAGTAGTCAAATTCGATTTTGCCTGGATAAATATCGAGCTTTACTAAATAAATTGGTTTGTGTTTGTCGATCGCTCGCTGCAATATCGGCCCTGGTTTGACTTCTGGATTATTGCCTAAAATGCCGCGCCGCAATAAAACTTTTCCTCGATACACAATGACGATCGACCTTGTGGCGGTATTTGTCAACAGCAAGCGCGACGCCCAAGCTAATTCTATTTTCACTGCATCCGGCAAATCCGGCGCAAACTCAAAGCCTTCTGAGCCGGTAAGCTGTACGGAATCGGGCGATCGCGCTTGCACCTGCTGCCACAGCAAACCTGTTAAAATCAGCAGGGCGCTGATAATTACTCCCAAAGCATCCGATCGAGCTTGAGAGTCTGTAATTTGCTCTGTCAGCAAGCGGTTAACCATCAGCAGCGTACCTGCTAACCCTCCTGCAACTAAAGGCAATTGCCGCAAAACTTTATTTGGATCGGATTTAGTCATTTGTTATTTTGTCATTTGTTATTTGTTATTTGTTATTTGTTATTTGTTATTGTTGACTGTTGACTGTTGACTGTTAACTAATAACTACTGCTTTCGGGTCAACTGCCAACCGCCAACTGCTTTCGGGTCAACCGCTTTCCTGTCAACTGCTAAGTAACTTTACCCAACTTCCCCAGGTTCAACAATTCGTTGGAACAAATAACCGGTTCCCCGCGCCGTTAAAATTAATTCTGGATTGCTGGGGTCGTCTTCCAACTTTGCTCTGAGCCGGGAGATGTGAACGTCCACTACGCGGGTGTCTACGTGGCGTTCTGGCGTGTATCCCCAAACTTCTTGCAAAATTTCCGATCGCGAAAAAGGTTCTCCAGAACGGCTGACAAGCAGCTCTAACAAGCTAAATTCCATGCCCGTGAGCCGGATTCGTTCGTCGCCTTTGTAAACTTGGCGCTTGTTGGTGTCAATCCTAATATTAGTGACTTGAATGACTCCTGAACTGGGAATCCCGGAAGCGCCGTTTTTGTCAACCCGGCGCAGTACGGAACGGATGCGGGCTTCTAGTTCTTTGGGAGAGAAAGGTTTGACGACGTAATCGTCGGCTCCTAATTCTAAACCGGTGATGCGATCGGCAACATCTCCCAAAGCAGTTAGCATAATTATAGGTACGTCGGATTCCTTGCGTAACTCCTGACAAACGCCGTAACCGTCGAGCTTTGGCATCATTACGTCCAAAACCACCAAGTCTGGTTCGCTGTTGCGAAAAGTTTCGAGAGCTTCTTCGCCGTCAGCAGCGGTGACGACATCGTAGCCAATCATGGAAAGGCGAGTCTCCAGAATGCGCCGGATACTGGCTTCGTCATCGACTACCAGAATTTTTTCTTTATGGTTTTCCAATTTACCGAGCACTCCTTAAGTTACATTTCAGATAATGTTAATTTTTTGTACCCTATCATAGAAGCTACAGATTGAATCATTGGTGGCGATCGATCTGAAAGCTTTATAATTGCTTTAACTCAGATTTTTCTAAATGTTAGGGTGACTATTTATCATCATAAACAATGCCTAAGCCTCGAATACAATATATTTGTCGGGAATGCGGCTATGATTCACCACAATATTTTGGCAGGTGTCCTAGCTGTCACAAGTGGGATTCTTTTGACGAGCAGTTAGAACAACCTACTGCTGGTGGGCCGCGGGCCAGTTTGACCGGGGTGACAACTAAGACAGCGGGCGGTTCGCCTCCTGATAAGTCGAAGGGTCAACCGAGGGTATCTTTTAGATTATCGCAGATTGCTGACCAAACTCAGTCTCGCTGGCCTTCGGGTTACGGGGAGCTCGATCGAGTTTTGGGAGGCGGGATTGTTCCGGGCTCGCTGGTGTTGATTGGCGGGGAACCGGGTATCGGGAAATCGACGCTGCTTTTACAGGTGGCGAATATGTTGGCGCGCAAGGATCGGATACTGTACGTGAGTGCGGAGGAGTCTGGCCAACAGGTGAAGTTGCGATCGCAGCGTTTGGGCGTGGCTAATCCGGTTGATTTGTCAAGCAATGGCGGACATAAATCTGCGACTAACGGTGATGCTAAAGCCGATTTGGAAGACAACTCAGCCGAGAATTTCTACTTGCTTCCCGAGACGGATTTAGAAGTAGTTTTGCGGGAATTGGAATCGCTGAAACCGAATGTGGCGGTGATTGACAGCATTCAAACTATTTATTTTGCTAGTTTAACATCGGCTCCGGGTTCGGTGGCTCAGGTGCGGGAATGTACTTCGGCTTTGATGCAGGTGGCGAAAAGGGAAAATATTACTTTATTTATTGTGGGTCACGTTACTAAGGATGGAGGTTTGGCGGGGCCGAGGGTTTTGGAACATTTGGTAGATACTGTACTTTATTTTGAGGGCGATCGCTTTGCTTCTCACCGACTTTTGCGATCGATGAAAAACCGTTTTGGCGCTACTCACGAAATTGGCGTTTTTGAAATGGTAGCACAGGGTTTGCGAGAAGTAGACAATCCGTCGGAGTTGTTTTTAGGCAACAAAGATGAATTTTCTCCCGGTACTTCTACGACGGTTGCTTGCGAAGGAACTCGACCAATTTTAGTGGAAATTCAGGCGTTAGTTAGTCCTGCGAGTTTTGGTTCGCCGCGCCGCTCTACTACTGGTGTTGATAATAGTAGATTGCAGCAAATTTTAGCTGTTTTGGAGAAAAGGGTGGGGATTCCTTTGTCTAAGTTGGATACGATTGTGGCGTCGGTGGGCGGGTTGAAGGTGGAGGAACCGGCGGCGGATTTGGCAGTTGCGATCGCCGTTGTAGCTAGTTTTCGCGATCGGGTGGTTGATGCGCGCACTGTTTTGCTGGGGGAAGTTGGTTTGGGGGGACAAGTGCGGCCGGTTTCGCAATTAGAGTTGCGGCTGAGGGAGGCGGCGAAATTGGGGTTCAAAAGGGCGATCGTTCCTAATAATCAACCTGTTCCAGATTTGGGGATGCAGATTGTGCCGGTAGCGAAAGTAATCGATGCAATTATTGCGGCAATTCCGGCGACTCCGGCTCAGTTGCAGTCAGATGATTTGGAGGAAGAGGATTTATCGAATTGAGTTAGAATAGTGATGTTGTCAATTGAGATTAAGGAGGCAAAAATTATGTATCAAGTAGACATTATTGAGGCAAAAGAAAAACTGCTTGAATTAATTGAAGCGGCGATGAGAGGTGAAGAAGTTGCCATTAGTAAAGATAACCAGCCTGTTGTAAAATTGGTAGGGATACCGCCAGCTAATAAGAAGCGGTGGCCATCCAAAGCTGGGAGTGCTAAAGGCATGGTTTGGATGTCTGATGATTTTGACGAACCGCTAGAAGAATTTAAGGAGTACATGGAATGAGGTTGTTGTTGGACACTCATACTTTTATTTGGTATGTCACGGACAACCCTAGACTTAGCGCCAATGTCAAACTGCTAATTGAAGATGAAAATAACGAGAAGCTAGTCAGTATAGCTAGCATCTGGGAAATGGCAATTAAGCACAGCATAGGCAGGCTAAACTTTAGTCTGCCTTTTATGGAGTTTGTCAGACAGCAACTCAGTGTTAGCAATATCGGGCTACTGGAGATTAATATCAACCACATTGAGGTTGTGGCTTCACTGCCTTTGCATCACCGCGATCCATTTGACAGGCTGATAATTGCCCAATCTATGGCGGAACAGATACCTGTTTTGAGCGTTGATGCTATTTTTGATGCTTATGCGATCGCGCGGCTGTGGTGAATTAAGTTAGTATAAAAATAAAGAGGCAAAAAGGAGGTAATAGCAACGTGAGCGTTAGATTACATCCCCATGCTCAAGCACGATTGAGTGAGGTGCAACTGAGGCAGAAGTAATTGCTACTGTAGAAAGTGGTACAACTTTTCCGGCTCAATTTGGTAGAACCGGATTTAGGCGCAACTTTTCCTTCAATGCTGAGTGGCAGGGAAAAGTTTATGCTATGAAGAAAGTGCAGGATCGCAGCGTCAGAAGGCGAAGACTGGATAATTATCACTGTAATTGTCAAATTATTTTGAGCAGGAGGTTCCCGTGAAACTGACTTACGATCCGAGATACAACGTAGCTTATATATACCTGCAAGAAAAAACTCCACAGGTAGAAACTATCCAGGTTAGCGAGCAAATGAATGTAGATATTGCCCCAGATGGTACTATTTATGGAATTGAATTACTCAATGCCAATCAACAATTAAGGGCGGATAGTCAAGGAAAACTGATTGTTGTCAACGAAGCTTTAGGAGAATATTCCGAAATTCAGCTTGCACTTTAATGGAATTGAAAACAATCAGTAAAAATGTGGTTGCTGGATGAATGCTAGGAGTAACATCAAATGATTCAAACTAACTGGCAATGCGTACACACCCTTCACGGGCATTCATGTTCGGTAACTTCTGTTGTCATCACTCCCGACGGACAGACTGTAGTTAACGGAAGTTCTGATAGCACAATTAAGCTGTGGAACCTCAACACAGGGCAAGAACTTCACACTTTATCAGGACATTCACAAGGGGTTACATCCATTGCCCTCGCCCCTGATGGCCAAACTCTTGCTAGCGGCAGTAAGGACAAAACTATCAAGCTTTGGAATCTCAGCACTAAAGAGGAAATTTACAGCATCACCGGACATTCAGACATAATTACTTCTGTAGTTATCAGCCCCGACGGGAAGACTCTGGCAAGTGCCAGTGAAGACACAACTATCAAACTTTGGAACCTTAGAAATGGAGAAGAAATTCGGACTTTAAAGTGGCCAGTAGAAGTATTTTATAGTTTGGCTATTTTATTCAGCCCTGACGGAAAGATTCTACTTAGTAGCAGTGCAGATGATTATGTTTCTCTAAGTGCAGTAGCTTTTAATTTAACCACTGGAGATGAAATCTGGACAAAGCATTGGCAGGAGGGTATGGACTCTGTTTATGCGATCGCTGTTAGCCCCGATGGAGAAACTTTTGCGACTTTGCACTGTGTGGGAACTATTAAGCTGTGGAATCTCTACACGGGAATAGAAATCTATACTCTTGCGGAAAATTCAATGGGGGACTTCTGCTTAGCTTTTAGCCCTGATGGGAAAATTTTAGCAAGTGGCGGGTGGGATTCTGGCAGCGAAGAGAATAGTACGGAACCTGGTATTATCGAACTTTGGAATCTCGATACCAGAGATAAAATTTGCAGTCTCTTGGGGCATTCATGGGGAGTTTACTCTGTGGCTTTTAGCCCGGATGGGCAGACTCTGGTTAGTGGAAGTGATAACAAAACTATCAAGATTTGGCAAAGAGATTTATAATCGTGCGAGTTTTTTTATAACTCAAGGAATTAGAAAGTAAATCACAAACTGAATAATGTTGTAAAAAAATTGACCTAAAAATTATGAAAGCATACGAGTTTCCCGCAAAAGTAACAGATGAAGGGAAAATAGAATTTCCCGATACTATCTTAAAATACTTGACAGCTAACCAAGAAGTCAGAGTTATTGTTTTGGTGCAAGAACCAACAAACTCCGAAGCCGATGAAGTAGAGGAAAAAAAAGATTGGCATCGTCTTGCCGCCCAACAATTCTTTGCCGATTTCAGCGAAGCAGACGCAATTTACGATGAGGAGTGAGCTATGACTAATTATTAGTTTGGAGAATTAGTTATAGTCGCATTCATCTTTGCAGGTACAACCGAAACTAAACGCCGTCCTGGTTTGATACTGTTGGACACGGGAGATGAAGACACGATCGTTGCTAAAATAACCAGTCAAATCCCTCGTACAACCTTTGATGTCGAAATTCAGGAATGGCAACAAGCAGGATTAAAGCGACCTTCAGTGGTTCGCTTACATAAACTGAACACATTACAAAAAAGTTTAGTGGAAAGGAGACTGGGAATATTAACCCCAGATGATTTGGCGCAAGTGCGAGATAGAGTCAAACAAATCTGGTCTTTTCTTTGATGAACATACAAGCTCGCAAGCTTCTTCACCCCAACATGAAAAAATCCAAAAGACATAAAAATCAGTGGTCAAATGAACTCAACGATATCATTCGAGGCGCGTCGGGCGGCTTTTTGTTTGGGATTCCGCTGCTGTATACGATGGAGGTTTGGTGGATTGGTTCGCACAGTAAACCGATCGACATTTCGATCGCAATTGCAACTACTTTTATTGCCGTTTTCTTGCTGGTTCGCACTGAAGGTTTTCGCAAAACAAAAGACATTGGCTGGCTAGATGCTGCAATGGATACTGTAGAAGCGATCGCGATCGGCATTGTCGGTGCGACTTTTGTTCTGTTTTTGCTCAGGGAAATTAGGCTGGAGACTCCGCTGCAAGAAGCTTTGGGGAAAATCATCTTTGAAGGGTTGCCGTTTGCTTTGGGAGTAGCACTAGCAAGCGGTTTCTTGAGCGGCGATCGCTATCAAAGTTCAGACAGCGACAGCGAAGCTACAATTAATCCAACTGTAGCAGATATCGGCGCTACTTTAATCGGCGCGATGATAATTGCTTTCAACATCGCCCCGACAGATGAAGTTCCCATGTTAGCCGCAGCTATTTCGCCGCCTTGGCAATTAGCAATTATTGCCGCTTCGCTGCTAATTTCCTACGGTATTGTGTTTGTAGCAGGCTTTACTTATCAAGCAAAACGGCAGCAGCAGCAAGGGATTTTTCAGCGTCCCCTCAGCGAAACTGTGATGGCGTATTTAGTGTCGCTGGCGGCTTCTGCATTTATGCTGTTTTTCTTCCAAAAACTCAGTTTTGACGACCCGTGGTCGATTTGGTTGAGCTATACGTTAGTATTGGGATTGCCGGCGACAATTGGCGGTGCGGCGGGGAGGTTAGCGGTATGAGTGAAAAAGATAACGAACAGCAAGAAAAAAGAACTCCTGCTGAATGGGTGACATTTGCGATCGCCTGCTTCATCCTTTCTACTCTCACCGGACTTGTACTTTACAACTGGGTGACTAAAAAGCAGGAACCTCCGGCAATTTCTGTGGCTCGGAACGCGCCAATTCGCGAAACTCAAGGGCAGTTTTACGTGCCGTTTACAGTTACTAACACGGGCGGCGAAACGGCTGAATCTGTGCAAATTATTGCCGAACTGCGAGTCAACGGCGAAGTGTTGGAATCCGGCGACCAACAAATTGACTTTTTGTCAAGTGGCGAAACTCAAGCAGGAGCTTTTATATTCAGTCGCAACCCCAGTCAAGGTGAATTGATCGTGCGATCGAGCAGCTACAAACTACCTTAACCAAGTTTTTTTCACCAAGTTTTTTGAATATGGACTCTCACATTCAATCATATCTGCGGTTTGCCGCCAGCAGCCAGCGCGATACCGCCCACATCGGCCCATTCCTCGCCACCTTCAGCCGCAGCAGCGATAATCCCTTTCTCAACTACGCCATTCCCGACAACAGCGCCGCGCCTTCGCCCGCCGATGCAGCCGCCCTAATTTCGGCCTATGAAGGGCGCGGGCTCTCGCCTAGGCTGGAGTACGTCGAGAGGTTAGCACCGCTAGTAGAGCCGGCATTAACCGCCGCTGGCTTCACTGTTGAAGGCCGTTTCCCCCTCATGGTATGCACTCCTGGCGCTGAAAAAGCCCTCCCCATCCCGGAGAATATCGAGCTGATCGTACCAACTTCTGACAGCGAGATCCGGGATACCGTCACTGTCCAAAACGAGGCTTACGGCGCTTTTCCCCCAAGCTTTGAGGATGTCGATCGCCTGCGCGAGAGTTTGACAATGGGTTCGATTGCTATTTTGGCGCGCGATGCGGTAACGGGGGAACCCGCAGGGGCGGGACAGTTGACGGTGCCGGGGGAGATGACAACTGAGATTGCGGGGATTGGCGTGCGCGCGCCTTTCCGCCGCCGGGGTATCGCCGGAGCCCTCACCGCGCGGTTGCTGCGTGAGGCTTTCGCGGCGGGCGTTTCTGTGGCTTTTATTACACCGGGACATGATCAGGAAGCGCGCATCTACAGCCGTGCTGGTTTTGTCCCGGTTGGTGAAATTCTGCACATTTGGCGATCGTCCGTTGAAGTAGGTTCGTAGTAAGGACTTTAGTCCATTGAAGTAGGTTCGTAGTAAGGACTTTAGTCCTTGACTGATTGAATAAGGACTAAAGTCCGAACGATCAAACAAGTTTATGAAACTTGCTATACAAGCATTTTTCCTTCTTCCTTCTTCCTTCTTCTACTGCTTCACTTGATTATTTTCCCACTTCCAAACACAACTAGAAATTAAATTTGTACAGATATGAGCCGTAATTGGCACCAACAAATTTCCAGTAGCTAAAACACTGTAACCCAACAGCAATCCCACAGCCGTTGCCCAAACAGCATAAGGCCATTGATCCGTGCCTCCCAAGTGCAGAATGCCGAAGCAAGAACTTGATAAAATTAAACCAGTAAAATTCATTCCCAAAGCAGACAGCATCACGCCTCGAAATAGCAATTCTTCGCTAAGTCCCGGTAGGAGTCCCAGCCAAATTAAATCCGGCCAAAATAGCGGTTTGAGGACTACTTCTAGGTAAACGTCTGCACTCCGGCGATAACCGGGCCAGAGGCGATATACGATCGCACTGCCGGTTGTAATTGCCAGTCCGATCGCGCATCCTGCGAGCAAATCCATTGCGATCAATTTGACGGGCAAAAGCGATACCGATCCAAATAGCAACCACAATTTAGCTACCGCCAGCAACATAATGGCCGTCACGCCCATTGCTACTAAAACTTGGGTGCGCGTCAAGGGTTCAATTTCAGGATTTTCGGGAATTTTTTCTGCCACTTAATCACTTTTAGATTTGAGGTTTTAGATTTGAGATTTGTTTAGTTGAGTCAGCCAAACAACGCAGGGACGAGATGTCTGCACCCAAGGAAGCTGGACTGATGCCGGCTCGTAAAGCGACCAAGACTCCGATCGCCTCTAAATATGAGTTTACCTGCAAAGCTTTGATTCCGAGTTTTTCTGGAGTAGCCTGCATCTGGGTTTTGTTGTCGCCGACAGCGATAATTTGTACCGACGATCGCCCGCTCAAACTCAGGATAGCACTGCCTCCGCAGGCTGTGGCGGGTATGACCACCGCATCGACTCGATCGGCCCACAAGCTATGGGACTGGAAATCTCGCCTGTTTGCATAGAATTTCTCTGTTGTGGGGTGGGCATCTTGCCCGCCCTTTGTTGTGGGGTGGGCATCTTGCCCGCCCAATACCTGGGACAGGCAAGATGCCTGTCCCACAGCAGGGGTGACAAACTGCGGTGCTTTGCTGAGCCCTGCGAGCACGCAAGGTAAAAAAGTATACCCGATTTCTTCAGCAGCCGATCGCGGGGAAAGCTGCGGATCGAGGGGAAGCGCAGACAGCGCCGGGGCGTGGGCGCAGGGAATTTTAAAAGTTCTGACAATCAGGTGGCTGATGACAGCTTCCGCGCCAGCGAGGGGGTCAACTCCTTTGCCGCGGCGGTAGTTGGCGAGGGCGAGACTGTCTGCGTCGTCGGGAAATCTGGCCACAACGGCGATCGCCTCGACTTTTGCTTGTCGGATCAATTTTTCGGCCGCGCGCAATAAACTGTCGGGATTGCCGATCGTCCCCCAGGATGCCCCTGATTCTGAAATACGCAATTCTACTTGCAGGGGGCGATCGGTTAAAACACAATCAGTTATGTTCAAGCCCAATGTAGCTCTACAAGCATCAACGGCTTGCAAGTGGCGCAACTGCAACTCTGGTTCGATGCCCGCATCTAGGATTAAGCCGATGCGATTTTGATGTACCGGTTGCAACCCCCAGCACCCGGCAGCAAATTTGTCAAGGGCGTAACCTTCGACGTAGAGAGCGTTAGGTATCGGCCAATACAGTTGAGCGCCGTTGAGGACGTTGGGGTGAGTAATCAAGGTATCTGAAATTTGGGCGATCGCCCTAGCCACCGGTAGCGCATCGCCTGCAAAGCCACCAATCGAGGCTCCAACGCCTGTGGGGACTATCAAAACCGTTGTAAAAGGAGGGGGGTTCACGCTGCTGCGGGGGATGCTTCCACGAGCACGTAGCCTTCTACCACAGCTTTTTGGCGATCGACATCCACGTCTGTAACAGCCCAGCGCAGGGGTTCCCCGTGCTTTTGCAGTTCAATTTCAATAGCCGAGTGCAATTCTTCGGCGGTATCGTGGAGGTCAACTTCTGCGGAAATGAAATGGGTGGTCATTGGGCGATCCATAATGGTTTTACCGCGATCGATACTTAGGTCAATTTTAGTTTATTTCTAGGATTTACCGAACTGGCGAGCGTAGACAATATCTTCTTTTTCGGTTTCTATCTTCAAGTTCGATCTCGGATAAGCAACGCACAGCAACACGTAACCTTCCTTTTGGAGCTCGGGACTAACACCCATGCAATCAGTTTGTTCGACTTTGCCTTCAATAACTTTAGCAGCGCAGGTGGTACAAACCCCTGCATTGCAAGAACTTGGCAACTCAATGCCGGCGGCGTTAGCGGCGCGCAGAATTTGTTTGTCTTCGGGAACTTCTACGGTGTAGGTATTGCCTTGGTGAAGTAATTCAACGGTGTAAGTCTTGGACATATTTTGATTATTGGTTTTAATGGCGATCGGAATTTACGCTAAATTTGCAAACAAAGCAATAAATATATTACCGCTGTCGGCGACTTTGTGCAAATTTAAAACTACACTGTTTATTGCCAATAACTTTCATTAACTTAACTAGCAGTGCGATCGCGTCCAGCCCCGCAAGCTACGGCATTTTGTCAAGCATTTTTTCACAAACAATCGCAAACAGCACGGGCGAACTCTGCCAGAAAGCAGTTAAATATAACTAATTAACCAATATTTGCCATCAACCCAACAACTCATCAACAGCAACACTAAAACCCGGTAGAACTAACTGAGTGCTGATTGTAGAACCCAAGTTAAAAGCTAACTTTTGAGATTGAATCACAATCATTATCCAGCGACTCTCAGGAAAAACAATCCAAACTTCCAAACAACCAGAATCTAAATACTCTTGTGCTTTCAGAAAAACATCTTCCGCAATATCAGTAGGAGAAACAATTTCCGCAACCAACAGCGGACTTTGAGGAAAAGTAGGAACATCGCCATATTCAGCAACAAGTTCAGCCGTCAAATAAGCAACATCAGGGCGACGCACTCGCCTGTCAGTGCGACAAGGAACTTCCGTATAGACTTCGCCACCTTGTCCGCTAGATACCTTGTAACTTCTCCAAGAAAAATCCAGTCTAGATTGGATTCTACTGTGTTTTACTGTCATGCCATTTTTCTCCGCGATTTGCCCGTCCACCCATTCCATATCGTCCGGGGGATTAGCTATAAAGTCTTCTAGAGAAACATTTTCTGATAAAACGGCTACCATTACCATAATTATTTACTCCCTGTTGCAGAATTCACTGATATTGTAGTGCTTTTTGCGATATCTTCACTGACTGGACTTGCGGAAAACCTATATATCCTACCAATACCCAATTTACTCAATATTAATTTGATTGGGAGGCTTCGGTTGATTCTGCTTGTCATCCCTCAAAGTTTTGCGTCCCGAACTAGCATAATCCTTGTACAAATCCACAAACATTTTCATCAACTGCTGCAAAGAAATTTGTTCCCCATTAATTTGAGCTTTCGTATAAGTTTTAAGCACTTCAATGTAAGCCAAACCGAGGGCCAGCGTCAGAGTTGCCGCCGTTGCACCGGAAATAGCTCCGCCGACAACAGTACCAGCACCGGGAATCATTTTAATCAAATTAGTCACAATACTTCTACCAACAGCAGTAACCCCGCCAGCACCGCTAATCGCAGACAGCATCGCCGAAATAAATCCCTTATCAAAAGGCATTCCAAAAATCACAGTAATATTCGCAATCATTGCCGTTTGCATCGTCATCAAAATCGGCGCATCGGCAAACGGTACAGGAGTCGCACCGACAATCGCAGAACCGGCAACATAACCAGTTACATACTTAAATGCCATGTCCGATTTGAGCGCAATATTTGCAATTTGTTCTTTCACAAAAGCTTTTTGAGCTACTGCAGGCAGCAGTTGAAAAGTTGCATCTACTAATTTTTCTAAACCGTGAGCTTTTACTGTATAATTCTCATCAATTTCTTCCGGTTCTGCCATCACCGGGATGATTTGACTGACTGGCAAATTCATATGTTCCAGTTGCTTGAAAAACTCGCTGGGCTTTTTCGATGTAGTTTGAGTCAGAACTAAAATCACTGGTACATCTTTGACTTCCATTTCTTTTAGCCAGTTTTCTTCCACAGATTCTATTCTATTAGCGCTGTGATTGATGCAGTACCAAATGACGTGAATGTGTTCTTTGGGGTGCAGGAGTCTTTGGTCTTCAATTAATTTAGCAACGTTTAATTGAATGATTTTAATTTGTTCGGCGTTGAGTTCGAGTCCCGGAGTGTCGTAAACTGCGATCGGGCAATTCGGTTTAGTATATTGACGAATGCCTTGAGTGACGGGGCGGCCGACTCCAGTTTCTGCTAAGCGCTGGCGAAAAACAGCATTAATCAGGGTACTTTTGCCTACGCCTGTTTTACCGATGACTAAAACATTGCACTGTCCCACTTGGTTTTCTGCATCTTTGAAGGCTTCGTAGCTGTTGATTAAAAGCTCGTCTAGGGAAAAGTCTTCTGACATGGCGGTTTATAGAATGGTGGGATATTAAGAATTAAGCATTCATTTTTAATTTTAAGCCCACCGAATCGAATTCGGGGAGTTTACGGGCACACAAACGAAGTCCGCGCAACGCGAGACTGGGGGAGTCTCAAGGATATTGTAGCAATTTGATTTCAGCCGTAGGGTGCGTCGCTATCTACAATCCTCAAAAAAAGCGATAATCTCCCAGCGACGCACCGGTGCGGACAGTCTTTGTGGAAGCAAACTGAACACCGATTATTTTTGCAAAACTTTGATAAATTGGTATTAGTTTAAGCTAACAGTCGATCGACCTCAATGCTAAAACCGAGCAAGATTTGTTGAGTGCTAGCAGTATCGCCGGATCTAAATGTCAATATTTGATTTTGAGTCATCACGAATATCAAACAACTTTCTGGAAAAACTAGCCAAACTTCCTGACAGCTAGATGCTAAATATTCCTGTGCTTTGAGAAAGATATCTTCAGCAATATCGGTGGGTGAAACTATTTCGGCAATTAAGGGAAAGCTTTGGGGTAAAGTGGCAAGATTGCCAAATTGTGCAACTAATTCGGGTGTGAGATAAGCGACATCGGGGCGGCGAATTTGTTGGTTAGTGCGACAAGGAACTTCGACATAAGCTTCTCCTCCTTGTCCGCTGGAATCTTTGTAGTCTCCCCAGTAACGACTTAGCCTTGACTGAATTTTACCCGTCTTTAGTGTCATGCCATTTTTCTCCACAAGTTGGCCGTCTACCAATTCCATGTTGTCGGGCGGCTTGATGATGAACTCTTCTACAGTAAAATTATCCTGTACAGCAGTAGCAGTGACCATAGTCATTTCCTCGCTTTTGCATATTCACTTGTTACTATTATGAGCGATCGGTACAGAGAAGGATATCTGATTCAATTATTCAATATTTTCAGGATTTTCAGATTGATCGCACTCAGGCGGTAAAAAATCAGGATTAAGAACTTCTTCTCCAGTAAAAGGAGACTCTGGGGGAAATATCGCAATAGATAAACCTGTTTCATCGGCGGCTAATTCCCTAGCATCTTGATAAGATTCATTAAAAATATCTTCAAAAAAGCGATATAAACTCGGACTGGTTTTGAATGTATCTCGGATGCGTTGACGATGTTCGCGAATGGTGTACACCCAACTATTTGTACGTTTTTCTGGCTGATATTTATACTTAAGCAAGTGCATTAAAAGTACCCTCAAATTACTTTTTAAAGCATTCTTATCGCCTCTCCCCATGCTTTCCAGTTCTTCTAGTAAGTTCTCTAAATCTATTTCGGCAAACTTTCCCTCTTTTAATAAGTTGATAGTTGCCTGTAACCATAGATTAAAATCCTGTTCATAAAGGGATGTTGTTGCAGTTGTTATTGATTGAATAGTTGTCATTTTGTTTGACTCCCTTTCTCTTCTCTAGACATAAGTGTAACATATTCGATAATTTATCGCTGAAGTTAGCTTTACGGGCCAAAATGAGCCGAATTATGCAAAAAGTGCGATCGGTTTGTTTAAAGCTATGGAAAACTACTTTTAAATTTCCTGTTTCATCTAAGCCTATTATGATGTTCGATCAAACCTTCACCAATGGCGCAAACTCCTCTAACTTCACTTGTAGGTCATCCACCAGCATTAAATGATAGCTTTCTGTAGCTTTCAATTTTTGGAAAACATAACTAGCAAAATCATCACGCCACTTTTGCCTATCAAGTTCATTCGAGATATTCAGCGCTCTGATTGATAGGTTATAAGGGTATTCTTCAAATTTGATATCTCGATCGTTTTCAAAATCATGCTTTCCTACAGTAAGAGTGATTGTTGAGTTGTGAAATTCATACCAGTTTTCAGTACCATCAGAAATCAGCTCGAACTTGAGAGCCAATATAAACTCTAATTCTTTGATTAAATGTTCGAGTCCTTGGGGAAAGTCTACAAAAATATCTAGTGTGCGAGACATAAAAAACCTCCTTCATTGAAACTCAGTAAAAGTGATGTCATAGCGATCGCCAATAATTCGGACGCTATCAATTTTTCCGCGTGTAATATTTTTCGCCCTCTGCAAACCTCGTTCAGCCTCAGCCTCTATCAACCCAGATTCCCTAGCATCTATAATTATATCTCTAGCCTGTCCGCCTCGTCTAATCGAGTTGTTGATCTGATTTTTTACTGTCGCGCTTGTAGCACCGGCATCCAGACTTTTGAATTCAGTGTGTTTTCCATCTACCTCAGCATCGGGATTTCTACCTCCATCGGTTTTTTCTACCAAGGATTTAACATTCTTGCCCTCTCTTTCCAGAAATTCAGCGATCGCTCTTTCTGCTGCACCAAAAGCTCTTTCTGATTCATCAATACTGCCACAATTAGCCGAATTTTGCTTAGGGGTTTGGTTAGTCCCGTTATTCACCATTTTTGGTTATTTAAAATTTTGGTGAATTATCGCACATTATGAGCCAAGTCACTTGAGAAAAGGAACCGGGTTTCTCACTTAGTCAATACAATGATTCCTCTCCCATCAGGTTCTACTATTACCCTAATACTAACACTATCTCTAGTTCCTTCAATCTGCCATCTTACGGGATTACCAGCAAAGAAGTTACTTAAACTTTTAGCAAAGACTTAAGATAAGTATAAACTCTGAAACAATAAATTATCTTTGATTTTCTGACAATTAATGGTACTTTTGCAAGAAGCCTGCTATTACTATTATGAGCGGTAAAGACGATGATTTTATCCCATAACCATTGTAAAATTAAGTTGGCATTGAGAATACATTGATGTCACATTGAATAGGATTCTTTGAGTTTTTCTAGCTTTTTCTTTATTAAATCGATATCATTAATTTTTAATAGTTCGTCAATTTCTTCTAATTGCATCTTCTGCATCTTCTTCTTACCTTTTTCTAGCCCTTTTTTGTAATTCGGATCGTTGAGCATTTTCATAACTTCGTTTTCAAACTTATTTAGAGTTGCATACTCTAATTTAGGGTATTCATTCCTTTCTCTATATTCCTCATACTTTTTCTCAGCTATTTTTATCTCTTTATACTCTTCTTTCTCAAGGATTTCACAAATATCATCAGACTCATAAGTTACATTTACTTGAAATCTTACAAAACATCCTTGTGTATTTTCTTGATCGGAACTATGAGACACGATTTTAACAATTTGGAATATCTTGTTTTCTGTTGAAAATAAGAGGCATAAAGAACCTTCGCGAAAATCCTCTTTCGCTTCCTCTAGAGTTGTGGGTGACGAGTGAAAACAATTTATCTTCTCCCTACCATTAACGAGATTAGTTGCCTTGGCAATAAGAGCACTATCAGTCAAGACACCTAGTTCAATGAATTTACCAGCTTGTGGTGTGCTGGTTATCGGTGCTTGATCTTGAACATACTTAGATTCTGCTTTAACGAGAGGTTGGGGAGCTTCATTTTGATTTTCAGGAGACTCTTCATTATAGTTATTAATTTTTTCTTCAAATTCCTTAATTTTTCCCCCCCATGAATTATATTGATTGTTCTTGTACTCGTTAATTATTTTTTCCCATAAATTATATTCATTAGAATCAATATATATCTTAGACAAACGAGCAATTAATGTTTTTGTTAAATTTAAGTTATGGATACTAATACATAATTCTCCATCACATTCAAGACCTGCCTTGGTTAGATTAGATGACCCTATGATAGAAAACCCTATTTCTCTATTGTCACGACGACCTAAAAAACAATAGGCTTTGATATGAAAGTTATTTTTGGGACAGATAAGAACAGGCTTAGCTTTAATCTTTGTTGATTCTTTGATAAATTTCAATAAATTTTGAATATCACTAGGGTTATTAAAATTATCTTTTTTTCCGATCGCAATCACAACTTCCGTATTTTCATTTAAATAAGGGTGTAGAAGAATTTTTTTTACTTTTTCCACCCCATAATCACTAACAAAAGCAGAAAACAGATAAATTTTATCCCAAGAGTATTCTTTACAATTTAATAAAAAATCTATGGTCGTTTGCAAGCTTTTTTGACGGTCTTCCAAAATTACAAATTTTCTAATAACACTCATTGTAAATTACTCCAATTAATTGATATAAAACATTTTAGGCAAGATGTAAACCACAATTTGATTATCTTCCCTAAAACTGCGCGATCGCACCTAATAAAATTGACTAAAAACATAATCAGCCAACTTAGTCAAAGCCTACTTCGACTCCGACGGCGGGAACCCCACCAAACGCATAACCGCAGACTGAGCGGACTTAGCCTGTAATTCCCGCGATCGCCTCTGCTGGTTGGATGTTTGAAAGGTTACTCATGGGCTTAACGAGGGATAGAGAGGGAAGCACATTGAGAAATTATAACTGTTGCTGTTGAGCTCGAACCAATTTTTTGAATATTTGTGGCAGAACCCTAGCGGGCGGGCACGCACCATCCACCGCCCCTACAGGAAGGGACTGGAGTTTATGGGAGTTACGCACAGCAAAGAAACCGGGTTTTTCACTTGGTTAAAGGCTGGGCGTGCAGTATTTTCTCAAAAAAACCCGGTTTCTAATCACCCGTGTGTAAGTCATAAATTTAAAAATGTTCCAGCAGATATTTCTCTTGTGCGTAAACCTTTCGCAGCGACTCCACAGCTATTCGACTTAACATCAATTTAATCAATCCCACCATTTTCCCCCACTCGAACAATTCAGCAACACAAACAGCTTTATGAAATTTCTCCGCATAGAAATCCACCCAAAAATTCGGCGCGTGTCTCTGTTTCTGACTCGCCATCCGCCGCTTCCAGTAACCAAAGTCTAAACCCGATGGCGATTCCACTCCCAAAACAGGCGGAAAGTCGGCATAACTGACGAAGCGACTCATCCCTTGGGCGTGCACGTACAGGATATGCGCCCAGCACTCGAAGCGATATATTTGTTCTACCTTGATTTTCAGCAGCCGCGCGATCGCCTCTTTTGTCACAAACCGGCTCAATCTGTTTCTGGGGGTTGATTTTGGTCGAAAGCTTGCTAACATAGTTGATACATCCCACTTGATGGGAATTTAAGTTGAACAGGCGATCGTCTTTAAGTTTTGCAGACGTTGGGGCGATCGCTTTTTACGATAAAACCATCCTATGATGGTGTACCATCATTTGTCAAGTATGGGTTTAGTCAGGTTAAAAGTCAGAGAACTAGCTAGCGAGAAAGGCTGGACGTTGAAAGAAGTTTCAGAACGATCGGGAGTAATTTACAGCACCGTCAGACACTACGCCCGCTGTCCGGGAGTGTCAACTATTGATTTCATTTCTATACACAAATTGGCTCGCACCTTTGATGTAATGATTGAAGACTTGGTGGAAATTGTGCAGGAGTGAGCGATCGCTTTTTACGATAAAATTTTATCCCAGAGTAAATCTAGTTTTTTGTCAATGGGTTTAATTAGATTGCGGGTTCGAGAATTCGCTGCCGAAAAGGGCTGGACTCTAAAAGAAGTTTCAGAGCGATCGGGCGTAGTCTACAGTACGCTCAGAACCTATGCCCGATCGCCCGGATTAGCAACTGTTGACGTGACAGCCTTGCACAAGGAAAGCGAGGACTTTTGATTTGTCGATCGAAGATTTGTATGAGATTGTGCAGGAATAGTCGATCGCTTTTACGAACTAATTATCCAGTCAATATTGCTCGACAGTTGCTAGCATCTGATTGACAGACTCACCCCGTTGTAGCGCTTCCCAATCAGATGTAACAGGTTGGTAAGAACAGTAACACACCAAAATTCGCTCCTCAGTATCCAAATCAGAAAACTGCTGAACGCGAGTAACTACCCAATCTCCATCTTTCCCGTGGGTGACTCCATTACCGGGGTCAGATAGATTTTCATAATCGCGAGTTTTGTCCCCTACTTGAGGAATTTCTGGGTTTTCTTCCCAAGTCCAATTTTCCCAAAGTATATTAGTGAGACCGCCCCTCGGCATAAGCTGACGTTGTTCCCAGCCGGGAGCACTCATGCTTTCGGTTTTGTAGACAATCCAGATTTTTTTTGCCATTTTTCCTCCCTTTCCTTTAATCTTGGTAATCTTGCCACATATCCTGAAACGAGGTTTGTTCCCCGTCAAACACGCAAGCCACATCAGGGGGGGTGTTACGAGTCACTCGGATTTCTTTTAACCGCCAGTGGTATTTTTCGCCCATCTTTTCACAGAGTTCGGGATCTGTAACATGGTGTACGTTTTCTGGCTTTGGATTCGGTACGCGATCGCTCCTCACTTCAGACTTCCCTTACAGTTTAAAAACTAAATGTCTTGTCCTGTATGCGATCGCTCCACCACTGCACACAGCAGCTATGTGTTGTTTTGGTTTTGACTTGCTTCTATTTTTGGTTGCTCAGCCTTCATGACATATTGCTCCATAAATTCCAGCAAAACATCCCTCATATTTTTACCGTCCCTAGCAACAGCCGACTTAAATCGGTTCCGCAATTCCGGCGGCATTTGTACTCTAATAGCCACAGTCTTGTTTTCATCCATACAGGCTCAAGGCTTTACAACATATACATTGTGACATTTTTATGTAGTTTGCCTAAAAACCAGCTTTTTGCATACAGGTGCATTGTTTTAACAATATGCCTTAGTGCATACTAATGCAAGAGTGCAATAAATGCCGTTTTCCGCGAAAAACGCTCTGTAGCGTTAATTTAAGTCATTTAGGTATGATTTACGCTCATAAACCCGGTTTCTGCAAAAAATCTTGAGTTTGGCTTTGTTAGTACATGGTGGTCAATTTTAACAAGTTTATAAATAAAAAAAGCGCCTGAGTTCCCCCAGACGCATAGCATAAAATCTACAAATTGTCAAGCTCAACCTAACCGTTCAAAGCCTCAGCGCCGCCGCAAACTTCCAGGATTTCCTGAGTAATTGCCGCTTGCCGCGCCTTGTTATAAGTCAGCGTCAAACTACCAATCAAATCGCTAGCATTCTCACTAGCATTGTTCATCGCCGTCATCCGCGCAGCCAACTCGCTCGCAGCAGACTCTTGCAAAGCCCGCAGCAATTGGTTGTTCAAATACAAAGGCAACAGTGCCTCCAGAATTTGCGCCGGATCTTGCTCGAAAATCATGTCCTTGGGCAAACTCTTCGTAGGTGCAGAAACCTTTTCCCGCGACACTTGAAACTGTCCGCCTTTTGTTGTCAAGCGGAAGATTTCATCATCGGGAGTTTCCAAACCTTGGGGGTCGAGGGGTAGTAAGGTTTGAATTACCGGACGCGAACTAATTAGCGACACAAACTTGGTGTAAATTAGTTCAACTCTGTCCACAGTTCCCGACAGAAACAAAGACAGCAGTTCGTCAGCTATTTGTGCAGCTTCCGGTGCAGTCGGAATTTGTTCCAAGTTAGCGTAAGTAGCATTGATCGGCTGTTCGCGGCGCTGGAAATACTGAGTAGCTTTGCGTCCTACCAACACGAATTTGTAGTCTAAGCCTTCAGCTTTGATTTCCTTAGCGCGATTTTCGGCGTATCTGATGATGTTGGCGTTGTAGCCGCCGCACAAACCCCGATCGCCCGAAACTACCAAAAGTCCCACTGTCCTAACTTCGCGTTTTTTCAGCAGCGGTAAATCCTGGCTTTCAAACTGCAAGCGTTCCGCCAAACCGTACAATACCTCTGCGAGGCGATCGGCAAAAGGCCGAGTAGCAGTCACCTGTTCTTGAGCGCGCCGCACCTTAGCAGCAGCCACCAAACGCATTGCTTCTGTAATCTTTTTAGTGTTCTTGACCGACTTAATGCGATCGCGAATAGTTTTCAGATTTGCCATAACTTTCTCCTTTTTCCTTAGCTTTTATTTCTGAGTTCTTAGTTCCCAGCCATCAGTTTTTAAATTTAGCTGCGGTAGAGACACGGCCTTTTCTATTGGTATCAATTTTCAGACTGAAACCAGATGTCTCTATCGTTTTTCTCAAAGTCTCGATCCCCCTCGCATCCCCCGAAAGCAAGGGGGACTTTGAGTGTTTCTAGTCTCTCCCTGATAGTCGGGAGACTTTGAATACTCTTGTCCCCCCCTTATTAAGGGGGACTTTAAATGCTTCCAGTCTCTCCCTGATAGTCGGGAGACTTTGAATACTTTTGTCCCCCCCTTATTAAGGGGGGGGCTAGGGGGGATCTGCGACGTAACTAATGACCAATGACTAATGACTGATGACTAATTACGCAGAAACTAAGAAACTTTGCTTGTATTCTGCGATGCCTTCTTTCAGCAGCTTCTCAGCTTCATCAGTCAAAGCTTTTCCGCCTTGAACTATTTCGCCGTACTTCGGCTTGCTAGTCCGCAAATAATCCCGCAAACCGACGGTAAACTTGGTGACTTTTTCCACAGGAATGTCATCCATGTAGCCGTTAATACCTGCATAAATCACAGCTACTTGTTCGTTCATCGGCAGCGGTGAATTTTGCGGTTGTTTCAACAGTTCGCGCAACCGCTGACCCCGGGCCAATTGGTTTTGAGTAGATTTATCCAAGTCAGAAGCAAATTGAGAGAATGCTGCCAATTCTTCAAACTGTGCCAATTCCAATTTCACTTTACCAGCTACTTTTTTCATCGCCTTTGTTTGAGCCGCCGAACCTACCCGCGATACTGAAATACCTGGGTTTACTGCCGGACGCAAACCTGCGTTGAACAAGTCGGAAGAAAGGAAGATTTGACCGTCGGTAATCGAAATTACGTTAGTAGGAATGTAAGCAGAAACGTCCCCAGCTTGGGTTTCGATAATTGGCAAAGCAGTCATGCTGCCTTCGCCCAAATCGTCGCTCAATTTAGCAGCGCGTTCTAGCAAGCGAGAGTGCAGGTAAAACACGTCTCCGGGATAAGCTTCGCGACCGGGAGGACGGCGCAGCAACAGCGACATTTGGCGGTAGGCTTGTGCTTGTTTTGAAAGGTCATCGTAAACGATCAAAGTGTGCTTGCCTTTGTACATGAAATACTCGGCCAAGCTGGCACCGGTGTAGGGAGCCAAATATTGCAGTGTGGCGGGGTCGCTAGCGTTAGCTGCTACAACGATCGTGTAGTCCATTGCGCCCTTTTCTTGCAGGACGTTGACGATGTTAGCTACTGTAGAAGCTTTTTGACCGATCGCCACGTAAACGCAAATTACATCTTCCGATTTTTGGTTGATGATCGTATCGATAGCTACCGCAGTTTTACCAGTTTGACGGTCGCCGATAATCAGTTCCCGCTGTCCTCTTCCCACAGGAATCATCGCATCAATAGCAGTAATTCCTGTTTGCATCGGTTCGTAAACCGATCGGCGAGAAACGATACCAGGTGCCGGAGACTCAATCAAGCGAGATTCAGTAGTTTTAATATCGCCTTTGCCGTCAATCGGACGCGCCAAAGCATCTACTACCCGGCCCAACATTGCTTCACCAACCGGGACTTCGGCAATTCTGCCAGTAGCAGTAACTGCCGAACCTTCTTGAATGCCGAGGCCTTGTCCCATCAACACTGCACCGACGTTATCTTGTTCGAGGTTTAGTGCAATGCCCACGGTGCCGTCGGCAAATTCTAGCAATTCGCCAGACATGGCTTTATCCAAGCCATAAATCCGGGCAATACCGTCACCTACTTGCAGAACTGTACCGACGTTAGAGACTTTTACATCTTGGTCGTACTGCTCAATTTGCTGGCGAATAATGCTGCTAATTTCGTCAGGTCTGATTGCTGCCATGTTAATTATTATGTGTCAGTTGTCAGTTGTCGTTCGATGTTTTCGGCAAGAAAGAATTGAGATTTGGTAGTAAGAATTTAGGACTAACAACTCGAAAACATAAATTCACTTATTCCTGCTTCCTCTTTGATACTTCCTGCTTCCTGCTTCCTGCTTCCTGCTTCCTGCTTCCTGCTTCCTTAAATCAGGAACTCAAGCGAATTCCCAGACGGCGCAATTGTCCCCGCAGGCTGGCATCAATTACTTGAGAGCCTACTTTGATTACCACACCACCGATTAAATCTGGGTCTATTTTGGTTTCAATTTCTACATTTCGAGCGCTGGTCATCGCCTGCACTTTCTCACGAACACTCTGCAATTGAGCATCTGAAAGCGGGACTGCAGATGTAACTTCACCCAATACTGTTTGGTTTAGTTCTCGGAGTTTGGCCAAGTATTGTTGACCAATTCCTTCTAAAAAAAGAATCCTTCCTTTGTCTACTAAAAGATTCAGAAAGTTGTACATCAAGGGGTTCATTTCTTCACCCGCTATTTGCTTAATTACGGTTTTTTTAGCATCCGATTTTACCAGCGGATTGGCTAAAAATTGACGCAAATCTTCCGAATTTTGTAGCAGGTCAAGTAAAGAACGAATGTCTTCGCCGAACTTCTCTGAGAGATTGCTGGACTGAGCCAGTGACATCAAGGCAGATGCGTAAGGCTGCAAGACTTCTGTGCTGACTGTACTCACGTTTTAGCCTCCGAGTAACGCAATGCTGCGATCGATTAATTGGTTTTGAGCGCTCTCGTCCAAGCTATTTTTTAACTGGCTTTCCACCCTTTCTAATGCCATTGAAGCAACTCTTGCTCTGAGTTGAGCGATCGCTTTTTCTCGCTCTGCGTCCAGCTCTTGACCTGCTGTTGCTTTCATGCGTTCAACGTCCTGCGCCGCTTGAGCTAGAATTACTTCTTTGGCTGCGATCGCATTTTCTTGTGCAGCGGCTCGAATCCGTTCCGCTTCTGCTTGAGCCTGAGTCAACTTTTGCTGTTGTTCTGCTAAAGCTGCTGCTGCATCTTTTTGGCGCGTTTCTGCTTCTTTAATCGCTTCTTCGATCGCACTGCGTCTTTCGGTGAGAATATTTCCCAAAACGCCGCGCCCGAAGTAAAACAGCAATCCAATAACAATGCTCAGGTTAATCAGGTTGGTTTCTAAAATATCGAAATTTAAACCGAAACCACCTTCTGCGCTAGCTTCTGTGGCTAGCAATAAAACAGTCCCCATGATACTCTTCCATAATTGCGCGTGCAGGTTGGACGAACCGATTTTAGATTTGAGCTTTTTAAAATTACCCAAAAATTAAAACTGTTCGATCGAGCTATTTGACCAATGCTGTGCCTAATAGCTTTTCCAGAATTTGTCGGCTCAGGGTATCTACCTCTTGTTCTAGCGAGCGCATTGCCTCTTGTTTTTGCTGCTCTATCTCAGAGCCTGCCTTTTCTCGTGCCGCTTGAGCTTCTTTTTGAGCATCAGCTACTTTTTCCGACGCGATTTTTTTGGCATCTGCTTGAGCCGCAGCAATTACGGCTTGAGACTGTTTGCGAGTTTCTCCCAGTTTTTGTTGGTATTCCTGCGCTAATTTCTGGGATTTCACCAAGCGTTCCTTAGCTGAAACTTGAGTGGTACGAATGTATTCGTCCCGCTCGTCCAGCATCTTAGTCATGGGCTTATAGAAAACCGCATTCAGAATTACCGTCAAAACTAGGAACTGCAATGCCATCAAAGGCAAAGTTGCATCAAAATCAAACACTTTTAGTTCCTCCTTGTTTTTGGGGCGGAAAGACATCCGCCCCTTTTTTGCAGTCCTTCAGTATTAAGCGAAAGGATTAGCAAACAGCAACACCAATGCAATAACCAGACCGTAGATGGTCAGGGATTCCATGAATGCTAAGCTCAGCAGGAGAGTACCGCGAATTTTGCCTTCTGCTTCCGGCTGGCGGGCAATACCTTCTACTGCTTGACCGGCTGCATTACCTTGACCGATACCAGGTCCAATCGCGCCCAAACCAATAGCTAGACCGGCGGCGATAACAGAAGCAGCAGCAATTGTCGGATTCATGATAAATTTCCTTAACCTTAGTGTACAAAATGAAAGACAGATATTCGATAGTTGGCAATTAGTCATTAGTCATTAGTCATCAGTCATTCATTGGACTCGTGACTTCTGAGATATTGCTATTAACCGTTCGCCAATTCAGGGGAGTTAATCGTGATGTTCGTCGCCGTGTCCTTCCAGTGCTTCGTGAATGTAAGCTCCTGCCAAGGTGGCAAATACCAAGGCTTGAATCGCACTGGTAAACAGACCCAACATCATTACGGGCAGAGGTACGAACAGGGGAACTAATAGCACCAGAACCGCTACCACTAATTCATCCGCTAAAATGTTACCAAATAAACGGAAGCTTAGGGAAAGAGGCTTGGTGAAATCTTCCAAAATCGCGATCGGCAACAAAATGGGGGTTGGTTCGATGTACTTTTTAAAGTAACCCAAACCCCGCCTGCTGAAACCCGCATAAAAATATGCCAGAGAAGTCAGCAAAGCAAGTGCTACCGTCGTGTTGATGTCGTTAGTCGGAGAAGCTAGTTCGCCTTCTGGCAACTTAATTAGTTTCCAAGGAACTAAGGCCCCAGACCAATTGGATACAAAAATAAACAGGAACAAAGTGCCAATAAATGGCAGCCAGGGACGGTACTCTTTCTCGCCAAGTTGATTTCTAGCCAAGTCTCGAATGAATTCTAAGGCATACTCCATGAAGTTTTGCATTCCGCGTGGAATTCTCTGCATATTGCGAGTTGCCAACAGGGATGCTGTTACCAGGAGAGCAATCACAATCCAGGAGGTAATGAATACCTGTCCGTGAACTTTGAGACTGCCGATGTGCCAGTAGAAATGCTTACCAACTTCTAACTCAGCGAGGGGAAAAGCATTAAAGGCATTTAAGACATTTAGCATTTCCATTCACAAGAAGTTCACACAGTGGAGGGTTCACCGACTGCCTGACCCGTTTTGCGGGTCGGGAACAAACAGGCTTTGCAGCATATAAAAGACGATCGCGGCTTTATATGTCAGAAATCCCAAAAATATGGGCAAAATCTGTAGCTGATTCCACTGAGTTGCTACTACTATCAACCCAATAAATACAGCCAACCTATTTTTACTCAGACTCGTCTTTTGCGGGCCGATGCGCTCAACGTCTTTGGCCAACATTCTCAAGTAAACCACACCGGCGATCGCCCCAATCAAGTAATTTAGGGCAATGTTGAGCGAATAAAAAATCCATACCGAGACAAAAACTATTCCCGTGAAGGCGAGCGAGACTACAAACAACTGTTGCTGAAGTTTGTAGAAATCTTGCATAGTGTCGGTGGACTCCGGTTCGGACGAACCTATCTGAGAGATGTCCCCCGTTTCAGCGATCGATGCGCGAGATTGATCTGACAAGGTTACTTGACTTTCAAAGCAGTCGGTGTTAGTTGACTCCCACTACAATTAATTCGGTTAAAACCGTCTTGTAGCGACAAGTGTGACAAACGTTACAGCTCGTACACTTCACATCGAATAATACCATGCACAGGCAACATAACTTAAAAAAAAATGAATTTTTCGAGCGACTTCTGAGAAAGGTCTGTACGAGATACTGACCCACAGCAAGCGTGCCGAAATTTTCCGCAGCCTTGCCCCATAAAGATTTTACCCTCATAGCAGAACAGCAGTCGTGTAAAAGACCGATCGCCCTTAGCACAAAAACTATTTTTCGACCAGAAACATAAACATTTGTGATTAACCGTCCAAATTATATAATTTTTTGATATATTGCTGGTCGGTATGCGATTTCAGTCCTCTGTAGACAAGGCATCTGGCCTGTGAATTTCTGCGGTTAATTAAAATTCGATATCAATCAATCACCTTAAACTCTTGAAGCGCCGGGAGAAAGTTTTTATTCTCGTGGCTCGATCGGCTAAGCTTAATTAAAGCAAACCGCTGCAGAGGCTGCAAACTCGCCCACTGTGCCAAACTAATCACAACATCCAACTCTTGAGCTTTTGCAGAAACAGACTCCGGTATAGTTGCAGCATCCATCCAGGGCGGATGTTCATCAACCGCCAAATCAGTTCCCGGTTGACCAGTCTGTTTGATTAATACTTGGTTTAACTGTTCTCGGTAATCGCTAATTTCTGATGCAGTCAAACAAGGTAACTCGACAAGCATTTGACGTTCCGCTTGGTTGAAGTGATTCCAATCTTGCAACTTTAGTTTAATCCCGCAAGTATCTAATTTCAGTCGTACCTGCATCGGAACGCAGCGCAGGGCTTCTACAAAGTCAGCTTCAAATTCAAAGAACATATATTTAGGGAGTTTGTTTGATTTGTGATTGAGATTTTTTTTATTTACCGCAGAGGGCGCTGAGGGCGCTGAGAAGAGAGTAAGAGAGAGAAGAAGTTGAGTAGGAAGTTTGTTGGATTTGTGATTGAGATTTTTTTTTATTTACCGCAGAGGGCGCAGAGGGCGCAGAGGAGAGCGTAATAGAGAGAAATTGATGCAGGTTTCTTGCTCTCAATTAATAATTGCAGAAAATCGAGTCAGGATTTAGAATTAAATAATATTACATAGTATTGACATGAATCCCGTAGACTACCTTCGGATTAGTTTAATCGACCGCTGCAATTTCCGCTGTCTCTACTGTATGCCGGAAGGTAGCGAGTTGGACTATGTATTGCAGCAGCAGTTGCTAACTCACTCGGAATTGCTAACTCTGCTGCGGGAAGTTTTTATACCTGTGGGATTTACTAAGTTTCGGCTGACTGGTGGGGAACCGCTGCTGCGCCCTGGGGTGGTGGATTTGGTTGGGTCGATCGCATCTTTGCCCGAAACGCGAGATTTGTCAATGACAACTAACGGCTTTTTGCTGGCGGGAATGGCCGAAAATCTATACAGTGCTGGTTTGCGCCGGATTAATATTAGTTTGGATTCCCTGGAACCGGAGACTTTTGATCAGATAATTGGTAGTCGGGGCCGCTCGCGCTGGACGCAGGTTTGGGAAGGAATTCAAGCGGCTTATCAAGTTGGATTCGATCCGCTGAAGTTGAATGTGGTGGTGATTCCTGGTGTGAATGATGGCGAAATATTGGAGTTGGCAGAATTAACTATTAACCGGAATTGGCACGTTAGATTTATTGAGTTTATGCCGATCGGCAATGGGGATTTATTTGGCGATAAAGGTTGGGTAGCTTCGGCAGATTTGCGGCAACAAATTAACGAAAAATACGGGTTAGCGGAGTCGGGAATTCGCGGAAACGGGCCGGCGGATGTGTTTCAAATTCCGGGGGCGAAGGGTACTTTAGGATTTATCAGTCAAATGTCTGAGTGTTTTTGCGATCGCTGCAACCGGATGCGTTTGTCTGCTGACGGGTGGCTGCGGCCTTGTCTGCTGAACGAAACGGGGCAAATTGATTTGAAAACTGCTTTACGGAATGGGGTGTCTACGGTTGAATTGCGCGATCGAGTGCAGCAGATATTAGAGATTAAACCGGAGATTAATTTCAAGCAGCGAGATTCGGGAACTACTCAAGGCAATTATAGCCGCACAATGTCTCAAATCGGCGGGTAATATCAATTCCGGTAACACCGGAATGATGTAGAGGAGACGGCAGTGCCGTGTCCCTACAGTATTATTTTCGGTAGGGACACGGCACTGCCGTCTCCTAATTTCCGTTTAAGATAAACTTTGTAAATCTTCCTCAGATAGCTGGGCTATTTTCATCAAGGCTCTTAAGGTTCCAATTTTCAAATCTTGATTCCGGTGAACAGGAATTGACAAAATTTGTTCTATTTCGGGGTTTTCATAGATATGATGACTGCCAGTTACTCTTTTCAAAACCCAACCTTTCTGCTCTACTATTTTGCACAGTCGCTTCCCTGAAATAGATTTCATACAGCAATTTCAACAATTTTATCTGTGGAAGCAATTGCTTCACGACTATTAGCAACATCGAGCCAACCTTCAATGGCATCTTTTAAATTAGCCATCACTTCTTCCATAGTATCTCCTTCGGTAATGCACCCAGGAAGTGCGGGAACTTCAGCCCAATAGCCACCTTCTTCTGCAGGATGAATAATTGCTCTAATTTTCATACATTTATTGATTCATTTGTTAAGAATATTATAGCCGCACGATGTCTCAAATCGGCGGCTAATTATCTGATTATGCTGCTGCTGTAGCTGGTAATGGCGCACATCTGCCTAATTTTTCCCAATCGGGTGTCACAGGCTGATAAGCGCAATAACATACAACAATTCGCTGGCTGGTATCAAAGGATGAGAATTGGTTGATACCGGTGACAACCCAGTCGCCATCACGTCCATGAGTAATGCCACTGCTGGTTTCTGGTTCCATTTGAGCATACTCGCGGATGCGATCGCCCACTTCGGGCAAAACCCCAGAACTGTCCCACTCTTCATGTAGGATGTCTGTTAAAGAAGTTCCTGGCATCAACTGACGGTTTTCCCATCCAGTCGCGTCCATAGACTCAGATTTGTAAACAATCCAGGTTTCATTTGTCATTGTCTGTTTCTCCTTGTGAATTTTCTGGAGGTGCAAATGATGTCTGCTGACCGTAGAAGACGCAATCTACTTTAAGAATACTGTCTGGAGTCTTCCTGATTGTCTTGAGTTTCCAACCGTATCGTCGCTCCATATCGCGACATTTTTGAGGGCTGGTAGCTGAATGAATGTTTTCTTCCATCGTGTGAATTTCTTGTAAATCAATGGCTAAAACTCCCCTCCCAAGACTTGTTGGGCCGTCAAGTTCAACTGCGGAAAAGTCGGCGATATCAGCGCTTGTTCCCCTTGAAAAACCCCAACTTCGACATACTCACCTGATTCTAGTCGTAGTACCGCTACTATCTCCTCTTGAGGGTCAACAATCCAATATTCAGGGATGCCCCGCGCCACATATTGAGCTCGTTTACTAATGTAATCGCGATCGCGCCCAATTCTCCCAGGACTAACAACCTCAACCACCAACTGAGGAGGCGGCATATCAAGGGTGATAGTTAGCCTAGATGCTGTCAGCAAGATGTGTTCGGGGCGCAAAACCACTAAATCTGGGTAGCGGTTAGCAGCATCGCCCTCGCGCAATATAGGAACCTGGATTTCGCACAAGTGAAGTTTGATACACCGCCAAGGGATACCAGTATTGACAAGCACTAAAAACAGATAGCTGACAATGGCGGTATTGGGTTCGGATTCGGGTGGCAATGTTACTAACTCTCCATCAATTAATTCGTAGCGGTTGTCGGTGTCGTCCTCATAGGTGAGGTACTCTTCAAAGGTGAGTTTTTGTTTTTGGGCTTGTGTCATCTTTTACCTTCCAGGATTGCTATTGTTATTAAAATGTTTATACATCCATTTTCTCCTTGTAAATCGGCGGCTAAAACTCTCCTTCCAGGACTTGTTGGGCCGTCAAGTTCAAATGCGGAAAAGTCGGCGATATCAGCGCTTGTTCCCCTTGAAAAACCCCAACTTCGACATACTCACCTGATTCTAGTCGTAGTACCGCTACTATCTCCTCTTGAGGGTCAACAATCCAATATTCAGGGATACCCCGCGCTGCATATTGAGCTCGTTTACTAATGTAATCGCGATCGCGCCCAACTCTGCCTGGACTAACAACCTCGACAACCAACTGAGGAGGTGGCATAGTTTGGGTGATGGTTAGCCTGGTTGCTGTCAGCAAGATGTGTTCGGGGCGCAAAACCACCAAATCTGGGTAGCGGTTAGCTGCGTCGCCCTCCCGCAGGATCGGAACTTGGATTTCGCACATATGTGTTCTGATCAGCCTCAGTGGGATGAACCCGCTACTAGCCAGAGTGAATAGTAGATAGTTAGCAATGAAATTGTTGGGGCCCGATTCTGGTGGCAATGTTACTAACTCTCCATCAATTAATTCGTAGCGGTTGTCGGTGTCGTCCTCATAGGTGAGGTACTCTTCAAAGGTAAGTTTCTGTTTGTGGGCTTGTGTCATCTTTTACCTTCCAGGATTGCTATTGTTATTAAAATATTTACACATCCGAGGGAAGCGGCGGTCGCAGTGATTTTCATTGAATAAACAAGCTGGGTAGCACTGTCCGATCGACACGGGGCGATCGACTCGACATCTCCGACACTTGGCACGGCTGCCACGGCTCCAAAATTGCACCATATAGCTCGGTGTGGGTGAGTTTGAGGTAGATTGGATGGTGAGGACTGCCACGGCTGGCACAATTGCACCTAACCACGGTTGGAGCGGTGGGAGTGTTGCGGGTCTAGCGCGGTCGCTCGGAGCGATCGGACTGTTGCCAGTGTCGGAGCGGTGGCGGTCTAGCTTTTTTGCGTCACACTCGCACGTTACAACAGCATACTTTTAAAAAAACTAAAATCGACAGAAAACCCGCCACGGCTATGGTGTAGCGGGTTTAACAGGATTAAAGGGTTTACGTCAAGATATAGAATTACAATAGATTTTAAGTGCTGTCTCTCTGTACTTTTCACAGTTTATTTACATTCTATAAGCTATGATGTTAAATTCTCTTTTAATTCTTCCCGAAAATAACTTAATATCAATTCCAGAAAATAACTTAATATCAACTGTTGCCGATAATGGTAAGTCTATAAAAAATAAAATTGATGCTTTAAACGATAACAACATCACTAAAAAATATCGTCAATTGAACCTTTTTATTGATTTTCAACCAGATAATCAGCAACGTTTAATTGATAATAATCTGTATTATACTCGAACAAAAAAATTTATTGAGTTGTTAGAAAATGTGCGTGCTGTATATTTCGATCATAGAATAAATAGTTACAAATTTAACCCATTTATAGAATGTCACAACTCATTCCAAAAATCAGGAAGGATAGGCAATCTTTTGGGATACACAATAGAAGGAATGGTTGTAAGAGAATGTAATAGTGATGTAAGTAAAAATGCTAAATGGGCTAATATCGCACGGTTTATTAGAGAAGACAAAAATACTCTTAGTAGCTTAGTAAAAAAGGTTTTTTGGTATCCTTTTTTGCAAAACCCAAATAACTATAATGCGATAGGAACAGGTTTATTGTCAACAAAAAACAATCAAGCTTTGGGGGGATGGTTTGACCCACAGAATCCGAGGGATATATGTTGGATTGATAGCGCGACCAAAGTAAGAGAATTATTAGTTTCTAATAATATAACTACAGGAAAACGCCGAGATGCTGGAATTCAACTAAAGGTAAGCACCATGAGAGATGGTTATTATGTCACTAAATATTTTAAAAATCAGTCCGTTCACACCCTTTACCCTGTTGTTTATTTTGACTTAGGCGATGACTTTTATAAAGTTAAACAAAATTTACTTAACCTTTCGGCATCTGATGTAAAAGCAAATACTTTATTTAGTGATAATGTCGAGTTTAAGGAAAAAATTTCAAGGGCGGATATTGTTGATATGATGTTATATCGAGGTCGAGATGTAGATGAGTCATTACACGAGGAGCTTTTGTACTATAAATCGATTTTTCATAAGTTAGCATTTGGTAAAATTAGCTTTTGGGATTTGATAAATAATGACAAAGTAATTTATGCCTTGATTATCGACTATGTGGATAAAAATGTTGTTTGTGATAGTCCCTTACTCACCATTCCTTATATCTGATGAACTATATAACTACAAGACTTGCAAAGCTTAGGCGGGAAAAGTTTAAAATTATGAATCAAAGAATAAAAAGATCGGGGCGATTGTCTCGCTGGCAAGGTATAGCGCGGTCGGAGAGGTTGGAGCGGTGGCAGGCAGTGTCGGTCGGAGCGGTGTCAAGGTGGGAGCGGTGGCAGTGAGAGAGCGGTGAGAGCGCGGTGAGTGACGGTTTAAGCAAGTTTATTGTGTCGAGTTGTCACATAAATAGTTTGCGTGTTATAGAAATATTGGTGAATGGTTTGAGCTACTTTCAGAAAAATCAGAGGATTAGATAGAAATTATGGCAAAGAAAAGCGTTCCCCCTTTGGACAATATTGTTTACTATCCGCGTGGTATTAGGGTTCTTTGGAATGATGAACCAGGTGTTGTAGATCGTGTGGTTATTAAACCACAGTACGAAGATCAGGTTCGTTATGACATACTATTGGATAGTGAAATTTATGAAGAAGAACCCGACATAAAACGTAATTCAAGTTATCACGAGTTAGTGGAAGAAAGAACGGGAAAAAAGAGGACAGATGGTCAATATGTTGAACCTCTTAAAGAAGTAGAGTATTGATGATTCTGAAAAACCCGCCAGAGTTGGTGTCTAGCGGGTTTGATAGGGTTAAAGAGTTTATGTCAAGACATACTCATCTTTTGATGTACAATAATTTTGTAGCAACACAAGTATAAAGGAATAAAAATCATGTTAAAAAACATTAATCAAATTAAATATTTACCGACTTTAGCATTCTTTTTAATCAACATAATTATTATTGCAAACCCTTTACAGGCTATTGCTCAGCGTAGATTGTCTGTTTATAAAGGTGATATACCTGGTAAGAATCCAGGTTGTTCTATTATTTCAATGGAAAGTCTTACCAACAGTGAACTTGGTAAGGAGTTCTTAAATTTAACAAGAGGTATAACACCTGAACAGGCGGATGCAATTATAACTGGTAATCCTAGTATACCTCATTGGTCAGTAGAAGGGTTAGCGGATAGTCAAATGCAGTGGAGTAGAAGTGATGGAAATCGCAGTGTTGAAATACTATTAAGATTTAAATACAGACGTTTAAATGAATTTTATTTGATTATGAGAAATGGTGATGCTGCGTGTGCGATAACAGTTGAAAAGTGATTAAAGACTTATTTTACAATGATAAAATAGTGTGTATTCATAAAGGTTGTATGGCTTAGGCGGGGAAATGCGGCTTTCCCCGCCTAGGTTTTTTTATAGATGTTTCAGCCTCTAAATCAGGATATGCTCTTATCCTGATTTAGTAAAATAACGTGCCTGATATTTGTTGGTCTTATTAACTGGTTCCCAGGCTAGAGCCTGGGAACCGAGATCCAGAGGCTCTGCCTCGCTAGCGGATAAAAACAAAAACAGGAGGCAGATGCTCATGGAATGTGTTCCCAGGCTCTAGCCTGGGAACGAGCAAACACCTACGCTTTGCGCTTACGACGGCGAATCAGCACACTCATCACTTGCTTCGGATTAGCTGCACGTTGTACGGGACTCCAATCGCCAACTTGGGCAAATCCCAGGCGGTACAAGGTGAGTATAGTTTCCCTGACACCCTTGGGCGAACCTGTCACTGTTACACACACCACATCCTGTTCCGATTCTGCTGCTGAGTCGTCATTTGGCCGATCGAATTTGTTATCGTCAGGCAAGAATTCCTGTGACATAATTATGTTCTCCTGGTTTTGGGTTTTCTAGAAAAACCCAAAAACCCAGCCGCCCCGCATTTCAACACATAGCAGGGCGGCTACAGAGAGTGTTATCATACTCCGTTAGCCTCCAGACTGCTGTGATCAGTTTGGCGGTTAGCTGTCCATTGCTGTTGACGCAGCTTTGGGCAGTGCAACTAGATTTTTGGGCGACGCGGGCTACTTCCTCTACAAGCAAAGCAACCTCTAACTTCAAAGCGTATCCATATTTGGGGGCCTGTGTCAATCCATTTGGGATTTGGGATTTTACCAGGCTCTAGTTCAAGTAGGGTGCGTCAGTTCGTAGATTGTCGATTTTTACCGAAAATAAGGACAACTGACGCACCCTACGACTCAACTCGGTGTGAGCAATATTAGCGCTAGAGTTATAATATGACAATCAATTTAAAAAGTGCGATCGATTTTGTTATCATCAACCCAAAAACTTGCACTCAAGGATAACTATGCTGCACAATCTTCAGCAATCTCACCAACAAGAGATACAGACTATTACTCAAGTTTTGGCAAAAATCACCAGCCGCACGCCGGATCAGATTAAACCATTACTAGATGCGATGCTCAAACAGCTAATTGAACCTCAACAACGTCCATTTTATGAAACAGCTACCCCAACAGAATGGTCAATAGCATTTCAAGAATGGGTTGACAGTCATCGTGCCCTAAATCTCCCCACTCTTTCAGATGAAGCTATTAGCAGAGAGAGCATTTATGGAGACAGAGGTTAAATGCCGTTTCTCGTAGATACAAACATACTGCTGCGTAGCATCGATACAGCACACCCAATGAATCATGATGCTGTCAATGCCGTGATTACTCTGCGCGATCGCGGGGAACAACTTTATATCGTACCCCAAAATTTGATCGAGTTTTGGAACGTTTGCACGCGCCCGATCCAGAGAAATGGATTAGGGCGTACTGCAACAGAAGCAGAGGCAGAAATTAATCGCTTAAAACAGCTTTTTCCTCTCTTGTTGGATACCGAAGCAATTTATCAAGAATGGGAGCGACTGGTGATAACGTATAAGGTTATAGGTGTCAACGTTCATGATGCGCGGCTAGTTGCTGCTATGTTAGTTCATGGTTTAACCCATATCCTAACTTTTAACATTGCTGATTTCGCTCGTTATTCACAAATTACGGCTGTTAATCCTCCAACTGTAAAGCCTTGATTAATTGGGAATTTAACAGAAATGGTAAGGTGCGTCAGTTCGAGATTATCCATTTTTAGCGAAAGTAACACTAACTGACGCACCCTACGACTCTTCAGTCGGCGGAGGCCGACTTTGTTTGTGTAGAAGCGGTTTCAACCGCCGAATTATCTTGGTGTTAGCAATATTAGCTGTTTTGATAAGATCGATCGCACTTCATCCAATCCCATCTCCACATCCGCCAAAATCTCCCCCACAGTTCTGGTATTGCAAGCTTGCAGAAACTCAAACTCAGCACTTGACAAATTGATTAATTGGTAATTGCAATCAAACACTTGTTGACTAGGCCAACCGTGCATACAAACACTCAACTCTGGAATTGCCGCCAAAAGTGCCTTATCATCCGACCAATCAATCTTATTAACAGGCTTTTTACCCAAGAAAAACTCGTAATGAGTGATTTCCGTATCCAACAATTCAATTAATCGATAAAGCTCCCGTTCCGTCAAACCCTGAGCTCTTTCCATCAACTCCGGTGCTTTAGCCAAAAGTCTTTCTAATTGCCAATATCCCGGATTTGAAAAACCGATAAATTCTAATCCAGAAGCATCAATCAACTCGAACAAAGTCTCGATATTGTAGTCAATTTCCTGCGGATGAACGTACATATCGGCAAAACATTCGTCTCGCTGATTTTCTCCTGCCCAACGCTGTTTTTCGTACTTGACAAGTCGGTTGTTTTCTGGTAGGGAAGCAAAGATTTCACGACCGACTTTCACACCATCGGGATAGTCGCCTTTTTGAGTTCCTTGGAGCAGGGCGATCGCCCTTTGCATCAATTGAATTTCCCAACGACCCAATTCAGCATACACAAAAATGTGCATCAAGCCACCGCTAGCCAACTTCGCCGCTAAGGCTTGAATGCCCCGGATCGGATCGGGCAAATGGTGCAGCACGCCCACGCAGTTGATCAAATCGAACTCGCCATCTAACTCGGCCGCATCGTAAATGCTGAGGTGGCGAAAATCGGCTTCTCGCGCACCAGATCGGCGACAGCGTTCTTGTGCTACCTTCAAAGCACCGGAACTAAGGTCGATCGCCGTTACCGACGCTTCGGGGTTAAGATGAATCAGATAATCCGTACTCGAACCGGTGCCGCAGCCGGCATCTAAAATCCGAATATCCAGTTTTGGTGGCTTTTGTCCCGTGCAGAAGCTGTAAGCCTCCGGCCAACTCCAGCGCCAGTTGTACCCAGGCGGCGGTTCGTCGGACAAAGGATCGGGTGGAAAAGGGAAAGTATCGTAAAGCCGCCGCACCGCAGCACTGATATCGGGTGAAGTTTCCATAGATTAGGGAAGAGTTTTGAGTTTTGAGTTGGGCTTCGGGATGGGATTGGACAGACGGCTGACAACTGCCTACTGACAACTGCCTACTGACAGCTTCGGCGTAATAAAACTTATCATTTTTTCTCATATAAGCTCTCTTAAATCTATACAATAAATGTCGGCAGGCTTTTTAACAAACCAGGACTGTCAATCACCCACTGCTGAGCTTTCGGGTAAAGCGGAGGGGTCTTTCGGCAAAAAGTAAAAGGCCCAGAAAAAGGCAGAAGAAAATTTTGGATTTTCTTTTTGCTGAATTGACGGCACTTGCTGCGATCGCCCGCTGTCACCTCTCGGGCTAAAAATTTTTGCCAGGGGTGTAGGGGCGAAGCAAGCGCGGAGGCAGTGCCGCGTGTCTGTCTTCGGGTAGGACATTTCCCGGCAGAACGAAAGATCAAACCAAAACATTTTAATCTAAGAAAGTAAGCGCCCCAACCTCTTCAAAGGTCAAGGCAAAAAGTAAACAAAGCAAAATACCTAATGTTACCTGCATGAGAAGGCATGGTTAGTCTGGGTAAATGCTGTAACGATTTAGATAGGGAGCGAAGGAGTCTAATGACTGTAAAAGCAAGTGGTGGAAGCTCAGTTGCGCGTCCGCAACTATATCAAACTGTACCGGTCGCAACGATTTCGCAAGCAGAACAGCAAGACCGCTTCCTACAGCGGGGCGAACTTAGCGAACTGGCAAGTTATTTCAGTTCCGGTGCGATGAGGATCGCAATTTCTGAGACGCTGACGAGAAACTCAGAACTGATAGTATCTCGGGCAGCCAACCGAATTTTTGTGGGCGGTTCGCCCCTGGCATTTTTGGAAAGACCAGCAGAACCAGTGATGGCTGTGGCCGGTGCTCGCGGCGGCTCGGCTAATACCTCTGAGGGCATGAAACTCGGAACTGTTACCTACGTTGAAGGTCGCGCTGGCGGCGGCAACGGCAGCGGCGGGGGTGGCGGATTTTTGGGTTTGGGAAATCTGTTTTCAGGCGGCGGCGGTAACGGCGGTGGCCCAATCCCAGCAGGATTTCAACCGATTAATGTCTCGCGCTATGGCCCGAGCAACATGACCAAATCTCTGCGCGACTTGAGCTGGTTTTTGCGCTACATCACCTACGCGATTGTCGCTGGCGACCCGAATATTATTTCGGTGAACGTCCGCGGATTGCGGGAAATTATCGAAAATGCTTGCTCTTCGGCGGCGACAATTGTGGCAATGCAGGAAATGAAGGCTGCATCCTTGGGCTATTTCAAGAATGATGAGGCCGGACGCGCGATCGTCGCACAGTATTTTGACGTAGCAATTACCGAATTCAAAGCTCCCACACCTTCACCGAAGGTGCGTCAGCGCGAAACCAATGACCAGCAAGGGCTGCAACTTCCTCAAATCTACTTCAACGCAGCGGAAAATCGATCGAAATTCGTCATGAAGACGGGTCTGTCGTCGGCTGAAAAGATTGAAGTAGTCAAAGCAGCTTACCGCCAAGTTTTTGAGCGCGATATTACCCGCGCCTACAGCCAAAGCATTTCTGACTTGGAATCCAAGGTCAAAAACGGCGAAATCTCGATGAAAGAGTTTATCCGCCGTTTGGGTAAATCTCCTCTGTACCGCCAGCAATTCTACGAGCCGTTTGTCAACAGTCGCGCTGTAGAATTGGCGGCCCGCCACTTCCTCGGCCGCGGTTTGAGCTCGCGGGAGGAATTTAGCAAGTATTTTGCGATCGTCACCAAAGGCGGCCTGGCAGCCCTCGTAGACGCGATGGTTTATTCCCAGGAATATTCTGACTACTTCGGCGAAGAAACAGTGCCTTACCTGCGCGGTTTGGGCCAAGAAGCTCAGGAATGCCGCAACTGGGGCCCGCAAATCGATTTGTTCAATTTCAGCGCTCCGTTCCGCAAGGTTCCTCAGTTCATCACCTTGTTCGCAGGCTACACCCAGCCTCTGCCAGACCAGCACGTTTACGGTATTGGTAACGATCCGCTGGAAATTCAGTTCGGTGCGATTTTCCCGCAAGAAACTCGCAACCCCAAAAACCGTCCAGCTCCCTTCGGCAAAGACACTCGCCGGATCTTGATCCGTCAAGGTGCGGGAATTGACAATCAATTGAGCAATCCAGCGGCTCGCGGTGCGAGTCCTGGTTCTCTGGGCCCCAAGGTCTTTAAACTAGACCAGTTACCCAGCAACTATGTGGCTTCTAAGAAAACTGCCCGCGGTGTTTCTAGCAGCTACAGCAATGCTTCTAGTGTCAAATATACCGAAAGTTCCACCCAAGCGGTGATTCGGGCTGCTTACCTGCAAGTGTTCGGTCGCGATGTGTTCGACGGCCAGCGCCAAAAGGTGGCGGAAATTAAGCTGGAAAACGGCGACATTCCGATGCGCGAGTTTATTCGGATGTTGGCGAAGTCGGATGTGTTCCGCAATATGTACTGGAGCAAGCTGTACGTTTGTAAGGCGATCGAGTACATCCACCGCCGACTCCTGGGACGCCCTACCTACGGCCGTCAGGAAATGAATGCTTACTTTGACATTTGCGCCAAGAAGGGTTTCTACGCGCTCGTCGATGGCATCATAGACAGCATGGAGTACAACGAAGCTTTCGGGGAAGATACTGTCCCCTACGAGCGTTACGTGACTCCGGCTGGTTTGTCGATGCGGACAATGCGTACAGGCTCCTTTGGTGAGAAAAAGGTCAACGCTCAAGCAGCGACAGAAACACCTCGGTTTGTTGAACTTGGCACTCCCGGGTCTCCTGGTGATGTCGAGTTGCAAAATCGCATCGCTCAAGGTGTCAGCAAGCGGCGCGAACAAACTAAGGTGTTCAAGCTGACAACTACTTCGGACAAGGTAGCTTTGAAAACTTTAATTCAAGCTGCTTACCGTCAAGTTTTTGAACGCGATTTGAATCCCTACGTTGTGAAGAATGAATTCACGGCGCTCGAAAGCAAACTTGGCAACAATGAAATCAATCTCAAGGAGTTCATTGAAAGTTTGGGTTGTTCGTCGCTGTACGTTAAACAGTTCTACGCACCTTATCCCAATACTAAGGTGATTGAGTTGGGCACGAAGCACTTTTTGGGCCGTGCTCCTCGCAATCAAGCTGAGATTCGGACTTACAACCAAATCTTGGCTAGTAAAGGGATTAAGGGCTTTATCAACGCGATGTTGAACAGCGTTGAATATGCCGAAGCGTTTGGTGAGGATGTTGTTCCTTACCGTCGCTTCCCGACTCTACCGGCTGCTAATTTCCCGAATACTGAAAGACTGTACAACCAGTTGACTAAGCAGAATTCTGATGTTGTGGTTCCGAGTTTTGAGCCTGCGGCTGCTACTGACAGAAGTTAGATTTATTTGAGTTTTTGGATGTTAGATTACAAGTAATTTAATATCTAAAATTAGTGCAAGGGCTGGTGTAATTGCCAGCCCTTTTTTATTACAGGTTTGTTGTGGCGCTGTACTGCGGTTGTTATTGTGCCGCAACTTTTTCGACTAATCTGCACTGACTTGACTCTTGGCTTTAGCTGGTCGTCTTCCCCAAGGCTTTAGAACCGAGATCCCAATGATGACAGCGAGAGAAAGCACTTGAATTAGAGTTCCGAGCAACACACCCTTAGCATCGAATCCGTAGACTGGATTGCTAAGGGCTTGTAATCCTTCTTGCGCTGACAATTTTTCAGCAGCATTACCCCACGGAAATAGCCAGAAGGTTCCAAATACAACTAATCCAGTCGTTAGAACCCACTTTGCAATCACCCAGTAAAACTTGGTAAATCCATAGTTCGTTACCCAACAAAGGAACGTTGCTGTAACGACTGAACCAATGGCTGAGGGAATTACAATCCAGTCATCCAGTAGATTAATTGCAGAATCGAGAGCATTCAGTACGTCGGGGTTGGTTGACTTTGTGTTTCTGTGCGACAAAAGAAACATACTCAAGACGGCTCCTGTCCACAGTGCGGCAAACCCAACGTGTGCTGACAGCAACCAGTTTTTTTGATTGATACTCAGTTTTGGCATTTTCCCTCCTAAGCTGTTGCAATTTGCAAACCGCAAAAATCTCAGCCCGCATTGATTTAAGCTGTGCGAGCCATAAAGTCAATATATTGATAGTTAATATATTAAGTAATTTAGTAAAAGTCAATAGTGAAGGGCTAATACCGCTAGAGAAAATTCTGAACAATTCGATCGAGGAGCTTCAAAGCGGTTTCTTGCTCTGCTTCTGGAATGTTCTCCGTTGCCTTTTTAATTGTCTCGGCGCCAACTGCTGGCAGGACATACATGAGCTGCTTGCCTTCGCCTGTCAGCCAAATTCGCACGATACGGCGATCGTCAGCGTCACGTTCTCGGTAAACAAGGTTGCGCTCTTCCATGCGATCGACTACTCCTGTCAGTGTTGCTCCCAACTGCTTGAGCTTGTCAGCGATTCCTGAAGTTGAAAGACCGTCTTCTTCCCACAGACAGCATAAGACAAGGTAGTGAAATGGAGTTATACCGTAGGGTTCAAGCCGTTCTAAAAAGTCGCGGTACATCACTTGAGACGCAAGTTTCAGCTTGTATCCCAAGTTGTAAGGAGCCAGAGCGTATTTCCATTGCTGGAGAAATTCAGCGTTCGACGATGAATTAGGCATTTTATAAAGGCTTTGGCTGCTAAACCAAATAGTTAATTTGTTAACTATTCTATGCCGATCGCTGCACTACCTGTCTCAAACCATAGCCCTAGCAACCATCTTCAGCTTACCTAACCAAGCACTTCACCAGTAAGCTTCAAATATTCTCGTTCCGCGGCTGAGCCTGGGGACGCAGAGTCAGAGGCTGTACATCGTATTTATAAATTTATTTAAATTGACAAAATTCTAGCATCCGTTTGATTTTTGGCAACTGTCTTTCCGATTTCCGAAAAGCCAGCCAAATCCGATTAGTCACAGCCTGTCCAGGTTTAAGCACAAGTGTCAAGCGATTTTCTTTCACCCAATTTGCACACAAGTAATCGGGAAGCACGCTCAAGCCAAATCCGCATTCCACGGCTTGTCGAATTGCTCTTAAATCGGGAATAATTAATCTGGGTTGAACGTCGATTCTGCTGCCAAACACGACGCGCCAAAAGCGGCGGGCGATCGGCAATTCTTCGCTGTAAGCAATCCAAGGTTGAGTTAACAGCCATTGAGAAAGTGGTTTTAAATCTGTTTGGCTGATTCCTTCATCAATTAAAATCGCCGCATTTGGCGGCCCGACTAGCCAGAAATTTTCCTCGAATAGCAATTCATATTCTATGTCAGATAAGGTAATTTTTTGGGTGGCAATTACAATGTCTAGTTTTCCGGCTTTGAGTTGTTGGATCAACTCCGATGTTAGTCCAAATTGGATTGTGTAAAAAGTACGATCGTCCTGGGGTAATTTATCCAGAATTTGCTCTGTAAAAAATTCTTGGGGCGTACCGATTCTGATGGTTTGCGGTGTTTCGGCGGTGGAGTTTTTGTGGGGAATTGATTCGAGTTTCTCGATCGCACCAGCAACTTGAGTATACAGTCTTTTTCCCGCTTCCGTGGGTACCATCCGTCTCGGAGTCCTTTGAAACAACCGATTTCCCAAAGCTGACTCTAGGGCTGCGACTTGTTGGCTGACAGCCGGTTGCGTGAGGTGGAGAACTTGGGCCGCCCCGGATACGGTTCCGACGCGGTAAACCTCAACAAAGCTGCGATACCACTCAAAGCTAATCATAAATATATTTATAGTTATACGAAAGTTTTATAATTTGTATTTTAGATGAATTCGACCTAGGATGAAAACAATAGCCACAAAGACACCCGCAAAAGGAATAGACTATGACTAGCCAAAAAGTTCTGATTGTTTTAACCAGCCACGATACTCTCGGCGACACTGGCAAAGAAACAGGTTTCTATCTTCCAGAGGTGACGCATCCATTGGACGCATTTACTAAAGCAGGATTAACGGTGGATTTTGTGAGTCCAAAAGGTGGCAAGGCTCCCATAGTTGGGATTGATTTAGAAGACCCGCTAAATAAGGCTTTTTTAGACGATGCGAAACAAGTTTTCCGAGTGGAAAATACTCTCAATCCTGCACAAATTGACCCGGCAGAATATGGTGCTATTTTCTATGCTGGGGGACACGGGACAATGTGGGATTTTGCTAACAACCAGGAACTTGCTGGGATTGCTGCTGCTATTTACGAAGCAGGCGGGATTGTGGGTGCTGTCTGTCACGGGCCGGCGGCGTTAGTCAATCTTAAGTTATCTGATGGCAAATATTTGGTTGCTAACAAGACTGTGGCTGCTTTTACTAATGAAGAAGAAGCTGCTGTGGGATTGACTGACATCGTGCCGTTTTTACTGGAGGCGAAGTTAATTGAACGCGGGGCAAATTTTACCAAGGTTGCTAACTTTCAAGTCTGCGTTGTGGCGAGCGAGAGACTCGTGACAGGTCAAAATCCCGCTTCCGCAGCAGGTGTAGGCGAACGAATGGTAGAATTAATCCAAAATAGCGCTGTATAATCTCATGAATCGGTGCAGCCAATAGTTTTAAATCTGTCGCGGGATTCGCTGAAGCAATTAGATTTGAGGTTTGGGATTCCAGCCAATCTTGACTGATAATCCCAAGGGGGCGGGTGCAAGTGCCTGCCCTTTCTACATTCGGTTAACCGTACTCAAGTCCGCACTTTGAGCCGAGAACATTACTGTCAAATGTTCGTCTTTGATTTTAGCATACAAATTTGCGATCGCCATTTGTTCGATCGAGAGCAATGCAAGTCGTCTTGGAAATTACAAAAATTGCATTGCGGTGCGGAAAACCAACTGTATTTAACTAGGATTTGTGGCGGATTACGATCTACCTCAAGATATTGAATGCAAAATAAAACATCAAAATAAACTGGTTTTTTTCGGATTAGTAAAATAGCTAAATGAATAAGCTATTAGGGCATAATGTTATGAAACACAGAACAGGGTATGGAACTAAATTTACAGAAATTTTATAAAGCCTGCAATCCCAGCTACACCTTGGCAGTAGCAAATCCAGAAGACCGACAATACTATATCGATTTCTCCTCAGTGCGGGGAGGCACAATCGTAGAACAACTGGAGCGCACCATCAGCCGCCTGTCCCCAGATTCACCTACTTGTCAGTTGTTCACCGGTCACATCGGTTCTGGTAAATCAACAGAATTGCTGCGGCTGCAAGCTCAATTGCAGGAGCAAGGATTTCATGTTGTTTACTTTGAGTCGAGTAAAGACTTAGACATGGCAGATGTCGATATCACTGACATTTTGTTGAGCGTAGCTCGTCAGGTGAGCGAAAGTATTGAGAAAATGAAAATCAAGCTGCAACCAACGGGTTTTAAAGCTTTGCTCAAAGGGGTTGCTGATGTTTTTCAAACTCAAATAGACTTGAGGGCTGAAGCTAATGTCCCCGGTTTTGGGGAAATAAATGCTAGCACTGAGGGAGAATTTTCTCTGGCGCTGGGAATTGGCAAAATTACGGCTAAGGCGAAAGATGCTCCGAATTTGCGATCGGAGTTGCGGCAATATTTGGAGCCGCGAACTAATGTAATTTTAGAGGCTCTGAATAAGGAGTTGCTCGAACCGGCAAATCAAGAACTCAAACGTCAAGGAAAACAGGGACTTGTAGTCATTATTGATAATCTCGATCGCATCCACTTGTGCGCGAAACCGACGGGGCGCTTGCAGCCGGAATACCTGTTTGTCGATCGCGGGGAACAGTTGGCAAGACTAAATTGCCACATCGTGTATACAATTCCTTTGGTGCTGATTTTCTCTAACGATTTGGGCCAGTTGACGAATCGCTTTGGGGTAGATCCGAAGGTTTTGCCGATGGTGCCGGTGCAGTTGAGCGACGGTTCTGAGTGCTCTGTTGGTGTGGAATTGCTGCGACAGATGGTTCTGGCGCGGGCTTTTCCGACGGTGGAACCATCTGGGCGCTATGCTTTGGTTGACAAAATTTTTGATTCTGCTGAAACTCTCGATCGCCTGTGTCGAGTCAGCGGGGGTCATGTCCGCAATTTGCTGCAACTGCTGTATAGCTGTCTGCAAAAACAAGACCCTCCTCTGTCGCGGGAAACTTTGGAAAATGTCATCGTCCAGCGTCGCCACCAGCTTACTTTGGCGATCGAAGCTGATGAGTGGGAACTGCTGCGCCAAGTATCAGTTACTAAAATTGTCAGCGGGGAAACTAAATACCAAATTTTGCTGCGAAGTCTCTGGGTGTTTGAATACCGTTATGGTGAGGATTATTGGTTTGATGTCAATCCGATTTTGGCAGATGCAAAAGAGTTTATGACAACAGTCAACAGTCAACAATGATTAAAGGCTCTACTAAAATATTGGGAGTAATCGGTCATCCGATCGCACATTCTCTGTCGCCGGCGATGCACAATGCTGCTATTTCTCATTTGGGAGTCGATTTTGTTTACCTGGCGTTTCCAGTAAAACCAGAGGATTTAAAGGTTGCTCTTGCAGGCTTTGGGGCGATCGACCTTCAGGGATTTAGCATCACGATTCCGCACAAACAAGCCATCTTACCGCTGCTGTCGGAGGTTTCTCCCATTGCTCGGGCGATCGGCGCAATCAATAC
>NZ_JADEWV010000186.1 GCF_015207455.1 Microcoleus sp. LEGE 07076 | reverse complement strand
CATCTCTTTCATTGCTTACTAAAGACGTGACCGGACTCTTTCGAGTCTTTTACGTGAAGGTAGCAGGTGCGAAGCTGCTGGGAATTAGGATTCCCTTTCTAGATGACCAGTTCAGGTCGCGCGAACTCTAGTACAATCATGGAACTATTTTATGATGTTTATGAGCAATTGTGGCTATAAAGTTTGAAAGTCTTTACACTCGGAACTAAATCCGTCCTCCTAGAAGGAGGGGGCTTTAAACCCAGTTTTTTGGTAATTTTGGATTCAGCCTTCGGATAGCGATCGCAACAATTCAATTCTATAATATTTTTTATCAGAGGCAATTTTTGTGCAAGTCTATCGAATTCCGGTACTTTCGGACAATTACATTTTCTTGCTGCACGACCCGAATCGGCATACAGCAGCAGTCGTCGATCCAGCCCGAGCAGAACCGGTCTTGCAGCAAGTGCGATCGCTCGGAGCCGAATTAACAGCAATTTTCAACACGCACCACCACAGCGACCACGTAGGCGGCAACCAGCAACTGATCGATCGCTTTCGGGAAATAAAAGTTTACGGCGGCGCTTTGGACAGAGGCAGAATTCCCGGACAGCAAGTGTTTTTGGAAGCGGGCTCGCGCGTTGATTTTGCCGATCGCACCGCCGAAATCTTCTTCGTACCCGGCCACACAAAAGCTCACATAGCCTACTATTTCCCCGCCAACAACCCAGGGGAAAGCGGCGAATTGTTCTGCGGCGACACTTTATTTGCTGGAGGCTGTGGCCGACTAAAAGAAGGCACTCCAGCTCAAATGCGAGCTTCTCTCGAACAATTGCGAAACTTGCCCGACAATACCAGAGTTTGGTGCGCCCACGAATACACGCTGCAAAACTTGCAATTTGCCATCAGCGTAGATGGCGACAATCCTGAGTTACAGCAGCGCTTGGGCGAAGTTAAAGAAGCTCGCAGCCACAACGAACCCACGATACCATCATCGATCGGCATCGAAAAAAGCACAAACCCATTTTTGCGCTGGGATTGTCCCAACATCCAATGGGCCACCAACAGCCGCGATCCGGTACAAACTTTCGCTCGATTGCGCGGCATGAAAGACCGATTTTGAACTTAACGTTTTTGTTTTTGCACGTAACTCTTAAACTTGATTGCAGGTTCCCTTAACCACGGCTCGATCCTTGTGTATTTTTGCTTAAAAAACGACAGCCAACCCGAGTTATTTTGAAGACTTTTCTGTTCGTCCTTAAACGGTGTCAGAGATAACATATCCAGCCATAATTGATTCGGCGCGGAACTTTCCCACGGTTTCGGTTGAGACATAAAGTGCATCACTTTAGTTGACATATCGTCCGTCTTGTCGTTGTTCCAGATGCGATCTAATTGCTTCCACCTTCCGGCTAAAACCGAATTTAAGGCACCCTGATCGTGGTCGCCCCAAAGGTTTGAATCAGCGTTTTGGAGCAATTTTTCCGAAAGTTGTTCTTGCTCCCAAAGCTTCATGTTGTAAACTAAAACACCAGTATTGAAATAAGGGTTTCGATCTTGAGAATTGTTGGGATTTCCCCAGACGTTAGCGGAGGCTGCTACGGGCATTGTTCCCAAATCTAGGTTCCACAGCGGCTCTAAGCTTCCGAGGACGATCGTGTCGCTGTCGAGCCAAATCAATCTTTCTGTTGCCTTAGTATATTTTCCCGGCTCCAATTTAACGTAACTCAGTTTAGAACCAAACAGCGACAGAAGTTCGTCGTAATTAGATTGAAATTCTTGCCATTCAATCTGGTATTTGCAGCAATCCTGCAACCGTTGCTTTTGCTGTGCATCTATCCCGACAGATACCACGCTAATTTTTACGTCGATGTCGGCAGATTTGCTAACATTGATATCTAAAGACTTGAGCAGTGCTGCTAATCCCAGAATGTGGTTTCGATCGCTGGCTACGAATATGTGCATTAGATTAAGTTTTTTGTGAAACGAGTAACAGAAAAAGGAGCGGGGTCAAACCTGATAAAAACGCTGGGACGGGAGGAACTAGAGATCCCGATCGCCTAAATTGTCCCGATGTGGAAATTCTAGCAGGACGGCATCTCTGCGAGGCTGGAACTGTCACCCCGCTTTAATCAAAAGAGCCTCTGATTATTTTCCCGTAATTGATAAGCGCGATTGGTGTCGGCCAAAACTCAAACGATCGCTGTTAGAATATGAACAATCCAGATTAGGAGTCGCTCAATGCTTGGTATACGGTATCAGCTTATCCGATCGCCTCGATAATTGCTGTTTATCTAAGCCGATCGATCCGAGTGAGTTAATTGCTGCGGTAGTGCGATCAATCTTTGGCAGCGCAAAACCCCCGTTATAGGTTCGCACTCAGGACTGAAGTCCTCCAGCTTGCGATCGCCCCTCAAACTTCGCTATTATAGAAAGTTGCAGTTAAAACCCCACAATCAACGATCATGGCCAAGCGAGTCCAATTAGTTTTAAATAAAGATGTCAGCAAACTCGGCAAAGCTGGCGACGTAGTAGAAGTAGCCCCAGGCTACGCCCGCAACTACCTAGTACCTCAAGGCATGGGATTTAAAGCCACTCCGGGCATTCTCAAGCAAGCAGAGCGTCGCCGTGAAGAAGAAAGACTGCGCCAGTTAGAACTCAAGCAGCAAGCTGAAGTCCGCAAAACCGCCTTGGAAGCAGCCGGGCCTTTCATCATCTCCAAGCAAGTCGGCGAAGGAGACGCGATTTTTGGTACTGTCACCAACCAAGAAGTAGCAGAACTGATTTTCAACTCTACCAGTCAAGAAGTCGATCGGCGCGGCATCACTCTGCCCGAAATTCGCGAAACTGGCACATACAAAGCTGAAATTAAACTGCACGCCGAAGTTACCGCCGAAGTTAATATTCAAGTTGTTCCGATGTAATTAAGAGTCATTAGTCATTAGTCATCAGTCATCAGTCATCAGTCATTAGCTAAGAAGTGAGTAACGCTAACTTGCAGATTTAAAACTGAGGAGTAATCACTGGTAACTAATAACTATAGGATTTACGCAAAAAATGGTTTAATGCGCTACTTGTAGGAATTACAGATAAAGTTGGTGCGTCCAGGACTGAACTAATGACTAATGACTAATGACTAATGACTGATGACTAATGACCAATGACTGAGGACTATTGACTAATGAGCGATTTGATGCCGTCAAATATAGAGGCAGAAGAAGCAATTTTAGGCGGGATTTTAATTGACCCGGAAGCTATTTCCCGAATTGCCGAAATTTTGCGACCGGATTTTTTTGCCATCACCGCTCATCAAGTCATTTATCGATCGGCATTAGGGCTATTTTTGCAAGGTCAACCGACAGATTTAATGACGGTAACAACTTGGCTGACTGACCGCAACCAGTTAGAACAAGTTGGAGGATTAACTAAATTAGCACAATTAGTCGATCGCACAGTTTCAGCAGTCAACATCGACCAATATGCAGTTTTAGTTGAAGACAAATATCAGCGCCGCAAATTAATCGAAGCAGGCAACAACATAGTACAATTAGGTTACGAGACAGCAGCACCACTAGAAACTGTCTTAGACCGCGCCGAACAAGAAATTTTTAGCATAACTCAAGAACGCCCGCAACAAGATTTAGTATCTATCGGCGAAACCCTAAACCAAACATTTCAAGACTTAGAAAATCGCAATGAAGGCCTGACGCTTCCCGGCATTCCCTGCGGTTTCTATGACTTAGATGCCATGACAGGAGGCTTTCAGCGATCGGATTTAATCATCGTTGCTGCCAGGCCGGCCATGGGGAAGTGCGAAGCAGGCTCTACCGTAATATTAGAAAGTGATGGAACTCTCTCTAGTATAGAACAAATATATCAAAAACGTCAAGCAGAATTACTAACTTTAGGAAAAGATTTTAAGTTTCATCTAACTAGACCATCAGATTTTATAGATGATGGAATTAAGCCTGTATTTCGGGTAACAACAAGACTCGGACGTTTTATAGAAACTACGATTACACACCCCTTTTTAACAATAAAGGGTTGGCGACAATTGGCAGAAATACAAGCAGGCGATAAGATTGCTGTACCTCGCCGGATGAATGTTTTTGGTCGAGAAACCATCCGCGACTGTGAAGTTAAATTATTAGCTTATCTAATTGGCGATGGGTGTTTGACACGGAGTGCGCCACACTTCACCAATGGAAATACTGCTATACTGAAAGATTTTGCTGAAGCTGCTACTAGCTTCGGAGGTCTTAAGCTGCGATTCAACGATCAAGGGAGACGCGCACCAGAATACTACGTTATGGGCGATCGAGAAAGCTGCACAGATAGTATAAAAAACTTTGGTTATAATTTAAAAATAATCCTTATAAAACGAGATTTCGATCCTAAAAAATTATCGCTAGAATTGGAAGTTCCACAGCGATTAGTCCGGTCTTGGATGGAAGGAATAGCATTTCCCAATCAAAAATTATTTAGTGGTATTTGTAGAGTTTTAAGAGTAGAACCAGAACACCTAGCCGATGAGGGAATGGATGTTATTAATACAAGTCATAAAAATCCCCTGAGACATTGGTTAGAAAAGTTAGGTCTGATGGGAAAAGATGCTCACCAAAAAACCGTACCGGATATAGTGTTTAGATTGCGGCGATCGCAAGTTGCCCTTTTCCTCAACCGCCTTTTTTCAACTGACGGCTGGGCAACCCTACTTACCAGCGGTCAATCTCAACTTGGCTACTGTTCTGTCAGTGAAGGACTAGCCAGACACGTACAGCATCTACTGCTGAGATTTGGCATCATTGCCGCCCTCAAAAAGCGTTTAGTCAAATATAAAAATACTCGCAACCCAGCTTGGTTTATCGATATTACTGACGCAAAATCTATCAAAATATTTATATCAGAGATTGGCATTTTTGGCAAAGAGGTGGCACTAGCTAAAGTAGAGGAAGCACTAGAAAATAAAATATCTCACAATAACCGCGATTTAATTCCTGTCGAGGCTTGGGAATATTTAGCCTTAGCAAAAGGCAACGAATCTTGGGTGTCGTTAGCAAAACGTGCAGGTATCAAAGGTTATTCAAATATCCATGTTGGTAAACGTGCACTGTCCAGGGAAAGATTTTTAGTTTTAGCAACTGCTTTAGATAATTTGTCGCTGAAACAACTAGCAGATAGCGAGGTCTACTGGGATGAAGTAGTTTCCATCGAACCGATGGGAAACAAGCAAGTTTACGACTTAACTATCCCGGAGACACACAATTTTGTTGCTAATGATATCTGCGTTCACAATACTGCTTTCTGTACCAACATCGCCAACTACATCGCCGCCGCACAGCAAAAATTACCGGTTGCCGTTTTTAGCTTGGAAATGTCGAAAGAACAGCTAGTGCAGCGTATTCTGTCCAGTGAAGCCAAAATAGAAAGTAATAGGTTGCGATCGGGCAGAATCAGCCAAAACGAATGGGAACCAATCAGTACAGCCATTGGCAACTTATCAGAACTGCCGCTGTTTATTGACGATACTCCCAATATTACCGTGATGGAGATGCGATCGAAAGCCCGCCGCCTCCAAGCCGAACAAGGCGGATCTCTCGGGTTAATCTTGCTAGATTACCTGCAATTAATGGAAGGTAGCAGCGACAACCGCGTCCAAGAATTATCTCGAATTACCAGAAGCCTCAAAGGTTTAGCCCGCGAACTTAACGTGCCGATTATTGCTTTGTCTCAGTTGAGTCGCAGTGTGGAAGCGAGGACAAATAAGCGGCCGATGATGTCTGATTTACGCGAAAGTGGATCGATCGAACAAGACGCGGATTTAGTAATTATGCTGTACCGCGATGAATATTACAACCCTGATTCGCCCGATCGCGGAATTGCCGAAGTCATCATTACCAAACACCGAAACGGCCCCACAGGAATCATCAAACTATTATTTGACGCGCAATTTACCTGCTTCCGCAATCTGGCATCTCCGAAGCGATCGTAAATCAACCAGAACATACACAGAAACCCGGTTTCTTAATAATAAAAAAACCGGGTTTCTCAACACTGTCAAAGTTTTGCGTTTAGTTAAGTTGAGCTACTTAGCCAGCAATTTTTAATAATTCCACATCAAAAATCAGCGTAGCATTAGGAGGAATCACCCCGCCCGCACCGCGAGCACCATAACCGAGTTCGGGGGGAATAATCAACTTGCGGCGTTCTCCAACTTTCATCGTACCGACACCTTCATCCCAACCCTTAATTACTTGGCCTACACCAATTTTAAACTGAAATGGAGAATTGCGATCGCGCGAACTATCAAACTTCGTGCCATCCTCCAAAGTTCCAGTGTAGTGCACCACAACCGTCTGCCCGGTTTTCGGAGTCGCCCCATCACCTTCTTTCAATTCAACATATTTCAAACCTGAATCTGTGGTGACAGTTTTCTCAGTATTATCAGTCATGTTATTGCCAGCGATAGTAGCTGGTTCCTTCGGTAAACTAGCATCAGCTACTAGCAAGCTATTTTCATTCACAGACTGCTTTGAGAGCACTTCAAGCGCAGCCTCGGTTAAAGGATTATTCGCTTCGGAGGCATCTGCTGTCGGTACATAACCGCTCATTTGAGCGACTATCAAAAACACAAAGCAAACCAGCATAATCCCCAAGCTGACCAGAATTCCTTGCAAAATTAATCCTCCTGATAGTTTTAACTGCGAGCTCTCAGATATTATCTAAGACATCTCTTACAACAAGAACTACAAAATTTTATCTGAACTTTTCTGCCAAAAAAAAGGCAGGTGTCAGGTAATTTTTAATGCAAAAGAAAGTTTGAAGTTAGAATGTTTGGAGTTCTACCTTCTGCTTTCTACATAAGTGCCTTATTGAACACGAGTGCCTTCGGGTGACAATTTTATCACAAGATAGCAGCGAAGCGATCGGGGGCGATCGCGCTCAGCGCCAGTTACGGTTTTCTAGATCCCGCATCTGACGTTCGAGACGATCGAGCCTTCCCCGCAACTCATCCATTTCCGACTGTCGGGGAACACCCATATCTTGCAGCATATTCCGCAGTTGGCGCTGCAACTGCGTATCCCAACTTCCCTGTTCGGACTTCAGGTGCTCAGTCATGTCATCGACAAAGGTTTTGGCTTGCTCGGGATTGATTTTGCCATCTTTGACCCATTGGTCGCTGACTTCCTGCAATTTCTCCGCCACCAAGGAGGTAGTACCAATGCCCAGCATTACCAGTTGTTTGAGTAAGTTGCTATTGTTATCCATAGATTTTTCCTACTGTTTGCCCCAAAATACCCGATCGGGTCAGGTCGCCGGCTGTCGCTGCGAAACTCTTTGTACAATGTAAATTACATCAGCGCACACCTACCTTTCTATTTTGGAGCATTCTGCTGCCTGCTGGCGAGTCTAACCCGTCAACGGGCGTTCGGAAAACCCGCTAATCAGAGCAATGTCAGTTGACTGTTGACTGTTGACTGCTGACTGTTGAGTGTTGCAATTACCAATTACCAATTAACCATTATCAATTACCACTGCCAACTGGCAACTGCCAACTGCCAATTGCCAACTGCCAATTGCCTATTACCCTATCACCTTGCCACCAATGCCTGAGTGTCCCCGCTGCCACCAACCTGTAGATGCGCGAGCCATCGCCTGTGCGCGCTGCAAAACTCCTCTCAAAGCTTTCGGTCATCCGGGTATCCCCCTTTATCGATCGCCATCAGCAGAATTTCTGTGTACTACCTGTATTTACCACGAAGACGACACCTGCAACTACCCGCAGCGTCCCTTCGCCAAAGAATGCACGCTTTATCACAATAAAGCTGAGCCGCTTGTGCCACAGGCGAGCCGTTATATCAGCGGCGGCTGGCCACAATCAATCAAAAATTGGTGTCAGCACAATGTTATTTGGTTAGCTTTATTTAGTCTAATTATTATTAGCATTGCCCTGTCCATTTGAAATAAGTGTAGGGAGCATACCAAGGAATTTTCAAAGTATTATTTTAAGACCAGGGGAGCGTACTCGCTCGCTTCGTGATAAACTTTAGCCCATCTTGCATTAGATTTTTAGGCGGGCGGGACACACAAGACTTTAACTAAAAATTACTGTACAAGTTAGATGCACGCCAGCAGAGCCGCATTGTGTCCCATCCGTCAAGATGTTGGTTGACAAGATACAAAATAAATTAAAAATTTTGCCATGACATACGTATTTGGGATAGACGGTGGCGGCACTAAAACTACCTGCATCTTAACAGACGAAAACAATCTTGTTTTGGGACGGGGGGAAGCGGGGCCGTCAAATTATCAAACCCAGGGAATTGAAAAAGCAAAAGAATCAATTCAATTGGCGATCGAACGAGCAGTTTTGTCCGCGAAAATCGCTCCAAATATCAACTTGAAGATAGAAGCAATTTGCCTGGGACTAGCAGGTGTGGCGCGGCCCAAAGATATTGAAATAGTGCAATTTGTGGTGCAGAACTTGCAGTTGACGAATACTTTACCAGTAACCCGATCGATCTTGCCGAGAAATATCGTAATTTGCAGCGATTGCGCGATCGCACTTGTTGGTGGCACGGGCCATTCAGTCGGCATTGCCGTTATTGCAGGAACTGGTTCAATTGTTTTCGGGCAAAACCGTCAAGGGGAAACTAAACGAGTCGGCGGTTGGGGATATATTTTAGGCGATGAAGGTAGCGGATATGACATCGCCGTTGCAGGTTTGCAAGCTGCTTTGAAGTTCCATGACGGACGGCAAGAGTTTACCGCGCTGGCGGAAAGATTTCAAACGCATTTAGGCTTAAATAATCTCGAACAATTGGTAGAAGTCGTTTACCGGCGCGGTTGGGGAGTGCCAGAAATTGCAGCTTTAGCGCCGATTGTCGATCGAGCAGCAGGAGAGGGAGATCGCGTCGCTGAGGGCATTATTCATAATGCTTTGACAAAATTAACATTTTCTACAAAAACCGCCATTTTAGCGCTATTTAGCCCAACTGAGGAATTTGAAATTGTTACGATAGGAGGTGTGTGGGGCGGCGAGGCAAATTACCGGGGTCGGTTTGAAACTGCCATCAGCGCGATCGCCCCGAATGCCAAAGTAATTTCGCCCCGATACGAACCAGCTTTTGGTGCAGCATTGTTAGCCTTAAACGCTCTCAAAAATTAAGGAAGACTGGGCGGTTGATGCCCCCCGTCGCCGATCCGATATACAGTCTGCAGGCGAACAGACATCGCTTGTACAGAGGCGCTTTCAACCGCCGTCTTTCTCTTCGCCAGATTCTTTAGCCGTTTCAACCGCCCCCGAATCTGTTTATCTTCCTTATCTTCCCGATCGCCCCTGCTTGTTGATTTTCTCAATTTGACAAGATGTGAAAATTGTTGATTATCAACCTTAACTTCCCAACCAGTCGAATTCCAGCCTGCCATAATGAAAACATCAAATGAATGCGAGACCACAAACAGATTTAGCATTAGTGCGTTCTTAAGTAAAACAAAACCGCAACAAGGAGACAAATGATATGATTACTTCTCAAAAATGGCGTTCGGCCACAGCAGCAATTTTAGCAGCGGGAATTGCAGTAGGAACCGGCGCGCCGCTGGTAGTAGCTACTCCCGCATCAGCTCAACAACGAATTTCACAATTTGATAGCATCCGAATTCCGTCAGGTAGTGTAATTCCAGTTAGCTACGAAAAAGAAAAAATAGTTGTCACCAGCGATGAAACTTCACCTTTAACGTTAACAGTAGCGCGAGACATCCGCACAACTCAAGGCAGAGTATTAATCCCTGCAGGCAGCCAGATTGTCGGGGAATTGCGACCTGTCAGAAGGGGCAATCAAATCGGTACTCAATTTGTTGCCAGGGAGTTAATTGTCAGCCGCCGCCAACGCTATCGGATTGATGGCTATTCGGGAGTTATTACCAGAACCGAAAAATCTCAAAGAGGTGCCGGCACAGGTTCAGTAGTGCAAGGTGCGGCATTGGGTGCAGCAGCAGCAGCAGCGTTAGCAGGCATTACTGGCGACAAGGCGATCGCCACCGAAGAAGTATTGGGAGGCGCTGGGATCGGCGCATTAGCTGGCGTATTGTTGGGGCGGCGCAGCGTTGATGCGATCGTGATTCGCCCGGAACAAGATTTGGCAGTGAGATTGCGATCGGACATCGTGCTGCGGTAATATGGGAATCTTCCGGTGAATTATTTGCACTAAAACATTGTCGATCGATCACTTTTGGTCTCCCGAAAATTGGCTGGGCATACTGTTAAGGTTGTGCCTGGCCTTGTTAGTTGGCGGAATGATAGGATGGGAGCGCCAACTGCGCCACAAACCAGCGGGATTGAGAACTCATATGCTAGTAAGTATGGGTGCTGCACTGTTTGTTTTAATACCGCTGGCAATAGGTAAAAACGAAAACACACGAGATGCGATCGAGCGCGTAATTCAAGGCATTGCTGCCGGGATCGGGTTTTTGGGAGGCGGAGAAATCCTGCGGGAATCTCAGCAGGAAGCAGGCAAACCAGAAGTGCACGGGCTCACCTCTGCCGCCGCTATTTGGGTGTCAGCAGCCTTAGGAACTGCGGCAGGATGTGGGTTGTGGCAACTGGCATTAATTGGCGCTTTCATGTCGCTGTTTGTTCTCAAAGTAATTAAAAAATTAGAGCGCCGGAGTCAGAAATAATCTCAATTCTTATAATATTTGGTAAAAAAAAGGTTATAACGTTGGTAAGCTGTACTGCATTTAAATTCCATATTTGGGGCGGGCTCGCGTGCCAACCCCAAAAGACTCTACTTATTTTAATAAATGGAAAATTTAAATGCTGGTTAACTTAGTCAGGACTTCAGTCCTCAAAATTTCATCTAAAATAAATTTTAAATATCAATGAATTAGCCAAAAATTCATTTAAGATTTTAATCTATTTAAGGAATCTTAATTGATATTATCTTAAAATGTTTGAAACAATAATGATTATTTTTATTCTCAAATATTTGGCTACTTTATCGAGTCTAAAGACTCTTGCCTCACGCGACCGGCCATAGCAGCTAACTGCAGGCTCATAAAAGCATTTAAATCTTCCAAGTCGAACTTCGCAGAGGACAAAATATGCTGAATTTTATTTTCCGCTTCCCAACTCAAATATCCAGTAGCAATAGCTTGTTTGACAATTTCACGAATCAGCATAATCGAAATGTTCCTTACTAAATTTGATTTGATTCAAACCTAACTAATGATTAATAGGAAGTGCCCTATGATGTCTCGCCCAAAATTTCCAATTCTCTGAGTTGGCGAGACTCTTGTTTCACCAAACCGGACATAGCTGCTAGTTGCAAAGTCATAAAAGCATTTAAGTCTTCCAAGTCATACTTGGTGGTAGTTAATATCTGCCGCAGTTGATTTTCAGATTCTAGAGTTAAATAACCTAGGCTCAGAGCTTGTTGGGCGAGGTCGCGAATCAGTACCATAATATTTTTGGGTTTTAGTGCTTGAATAGGCTCATTATCAACGGTTTTAACTGACTAGGCAGTGACGGCTATTGCTATATTTGTGTGACATTTTTAGGGGCAGCCCGTGACAGCCAGACTCGCAGAGTGTGACTAAG
>NZ_JADEWV010000464.1 GCF_015207455.1 Microcoleus sp. LEGE 07076 | reverse complement strand
CCCTCGAAGCAGTCGCAGGCCAACCCCAACCAGAACGCCCCATCCTTTCTATGGGCCCAGTTCAAGTGCGGCTCAGCGGCTGGGCTTCCTGGTACGGCCCGGGCTTTAACGGCAACCTCAGCGCCAGCGGCGAGCGTTTCAACCAAAATGATCTGACCGCAGCCCACCGCCACTTGCCGTTCGGAACTAGAGTGATGGTGCGAAATCTCGACAACGGTCGCACCGTAGTTGTCCGGATCAATGACCGTGGCCCCTATGTGGGCGATCGGGTGATTGACTTGTCCGCAGGCGCGGCCAGCGTCCTGGGAATGATCGGCAGCGGTGTTGCGAGAGTGGAAATCGAAGTGATCGAACCGCAGCAGCAAACAACTGTAGAACGGTAAACGGTACAGTAAGGCACGATCCAAAAGTTATCCGAAGTCTAAGAAGGGTCGATTGCCCGGGCAGGTGGTAGGAGCGGGCTTACCAAAAATATCTGCCAACAATCTCCAACCTCAAAAACCCGCCCTGGCTTTTTATCTCGATCGATCGGACATAATGTCAGCAGGTATAAGTCCTAATTTTACCGTTATTTTGGAAGAGACAAAATAACGGTAAAATCTCTGATGAAATTTATTGGAATTGATTTAGGTTGGAGTTCAGGAGCCAGCGGTTTGTGCTGCTTAAACTGGGAAAATAATCAGTTACAATTAATCGAGTGCGATCGCCTCTTAGCAACCAACGAAATTCTCGGCTGGCTCGATCGCCAAATCTCCCCAACCGAACCAGCGATCATCGCCGTAGACGCACCCACAATCATCACCAATCCTACCGGAATGCGCCTCGCCGACAAACTCACGCACAAACACTTTGGGCGCTACCACGCAGGCTGCTATCCCGCCAACCTTTCCCGCCCCTTCGCCCAAAAAACAGTCGAATTTGGCCTCAGTTTAGAAAGCCGAGGATTTGTCCACGCACCGATAATGGAATCTCAAAAACTAGGCAGATATCAAATAGAAGTTTTTCCCCATCCAGCGACAATAAATTTATTTAATTTAGACAGAATTATCAAATATAAAAAAGGGAAAATGGCAGAACGTCAACAAGAATTGATGAAACTCTGCCAGTATATTATAGATATTTTACCGAGCCTTGAACCAAGTCTTAATCTCGGAGATATCCCGAATCAAAATCCGCGTTCATCTGCGTTTATCTGCGGTTCAAATCTCCCCGCTATCCCCACCAGCACCGCCACCCTCAAAGCCTTAGAAGACCAGCTAGATGCTTTGCTGTGTGCTTATATTGGGGCGTACTGGTGGTACTGGGGAATAGAGCGGAATCTCGTATTGGGCGATCGCACCACCGGCTACATTGTTATTCCCCAACTTCCATAACAAGAGGGGGAGAGAGAGGGGGAGAGAG
>NZ_JADEWV010000185.1 GCF_015207455.1 Microcoleus sp. LEGE 07076 | reverse complement strand
CTGCAAAACCGCTACGGCGAGGATATTCAGGAAATTCGGACGGCTGTGCTTTGGTACAAAGCTTGTTCTGTTGCGAAACCGGATTATTATGTAGATTATTTGGCTGACAATCCTTGGATTCACCAACCTTTTGAAATGTACGAAAAAATGAGTGCGGCTGATTTTGCGGCGAAAGTCAAAAATTAGCAAAACCGGCCGCTACGAGTCTTTGGTTTGTAGTTGCTCTTTTACCCAAGCTCTAAATGCTCTGAGTGTCGGGCTTCTACCTTCAGTTGTGCTGCGATCGACATATTGAGGAATTACATCAACAATAGGAAAGTTGGGGAAATTTGAGCTGCTATCAGACTCAATATATTTTCCGTTTTCAAGCAGATAGATTTTCAGGATTCGCCCGTCATATCTCCAAAGTTCCGGCACTTTCAAAGCCTGATAGCTGCTCAAACTGGTTTGTGAGGAGTTGTCAATCTCGATCGCCAAATCGGGAGGCGGATCTACTGTTAAATCTATTCTATCTTTACCTCTGATAGCAGCTTCGTGCTGAATGTAGAAACAATCGTCTGGTTCTACGCCGCTCTGCATCTTTTTGCTTTTGAAGGTAGTGGAACCTAAAACATCACAATCTATATTAAGTTCTTCCAGAAGTAACTTAACCAAGTCACCAATCAATGATTTAGCTTTTTCATGTTTTGGTAGTGGCATCCTAATTTCCAATGTTTCTTGGTAATAAGTAAGTCGCAGTGCGTAACCTTCCCCTAGCTCGTCTAGGATAGCTTCGTACATTTCCCAGCTAACATTTTGTAACTTTATTTTATTGCCGGGTGGGATAATTAGTTGATTGAGCTCAAATACTGTTGGTTTGGTTTCTGTTTGCATCGGTTGCTTCCTGAAATGGAACTCATAGCTCTATTTTATCAAGGGATTGATGAACAATAGAAGACGGCGGTTGAAACCAGGTTTACAAAAACGTAGGCGTTAGCCTTCCCGAAGGGTAGTCCGCCTCCGCGGACTGAAGAGAATAAATGAATAAAACAACGTAATTTTCACCATCTTATCTTCAACCCGCGGAGGCGGGTTTTGTTTGTATAGACGCGGTTTCAACCGCCGTCTACATCTAAAAATTAGCGAACCGAAAGCATCCGCGAGTCCAAAATCTCACTCATTATCAAAACTTCCTGCCGCGCCCACTTGTCTGCCGCCAGAATATCATCCAAAGCAGGAGTTTCACAGTTATCCGCTTGATGTTTGTCGCACACTTTCTCAATCAACTTCGGAATATCCAAAAACTGAATCTTCTCCTCCAAAAATAACCCGACAGCCTGTTCGTTTGCCGCATTCAGCACCGCCGGCATCGAGCCGCCAGCGCGTCCCGCCGCATAAGCTAACTTCATGCAAGGATACTTTTCGTGGTCTGGTTCTCGGAAAGTCAAATCACCAGATTTTACCAAATCCAGCCGCGGCCAATCAGTCTGAATTCGCTCCGGCCAAGACAAGGCGTACAGCAGCGGCAACCGCATATCCGGCCAGCCTAATTGAGCCAAAACTGACGTATCTTGGAGTTCAATTAACGAGTGAATTATGCTCTGGGGATGGATGACAATATCAATGTCGTCATAATCCATTCCGAACAAGTAATGAGCCTCAATTACTTCTAATCCTTTGTTCATCAAAGTAGCAGAATCAATCGTGATTTTCTGCCCCATCGACCAATTCGGATGTTTCAAGGCATCGGCGACTTTTACTTCTGCTAATTTGTCGATCGGCAAATCTCGAAAAGAACCGCCGGAAGCTGTAAGAATAATTCGGCGCAAACCACCAGGTGGCAAGCCTTGCAAGCACTGAAAAATTGCCGAGTGTTCCGAATCTGCAGGCAAGATTTTAACGCCGTATTTTTCGATAAGGGGGTTGACAACGGGGCCGCCGGCGATTAAGGTTTCTTTGTTTGCTAAGGCGATATCTTTGCCTGCTTCAATAGCCGCAATTGTTGGCAGCAAACCGACACAGCCAACTATGCCGGTGACGACGGCTTCAGCGTCGCCGTATTTGGCAACTTCGACAACGCCTGACTCCCCAGCAAGTAAAATAGGTTGAGGGTCAATATCTGCGATCGCCTCCTGCAATTCCTGTAATTTATCTTCGTCGCAAATCGCGACAATTTCCGGTTTAAACTGGCGAATTTGTTGTGACAGTAACGTTACATTTCGCCCTGCCGTTAACCCGACAATCCGAAATTGTTCGGGGTATTGAGCTACAATATCCAGAGTCTGAGTGCCGATGGAGCCTGTGGAGCCGAGAAGAGTTATTGCTTTCACAATTTTTTAAGGTTTTGTGGATTATTCTAATATTACGATTGCGGGAACTCAAATTAGCGGTTAACTATTGCGGGGCAAGCACATTTGATAGAATCATATTTTGAGCGCTCAGCTAGTGCCAGATTTCATGGAGAATAGGGAAAATTTTGCTGATTCCAGCGCCGAAAATATAGAAGAAGGTCGATCGCAGCCGCCGTCGAGTTTGGTTTGGGCGATCGGCATTGCTGCTACAATTTTCTTTGCCTGTAGCAGTTTACGGCACGCTTTATTCCAATCCACAGCTTTCGATTTAGGAATTTTTGACCAAGCAATTTACTTACTCAGTCAAAACCAAACGCCTTTTTCTTCTTTGATGGAGATGCACATTTTGGGAGATCACGCAGCGGTAATCTATTATCCCCTAGCTTTGCTGTACAAAATTTACCCAGACCTGCATTGGCTGCTGTTGGTACAAGCAGTTGCTTTATGCTTGGGAGCTTGGCCTAGCTGGAGTTTAGCGCGTTTAGCCGGTTTAAATCAAGAACAATCCCGGGCGATCGCATTTATTTATTTGCTCTATCCAGTCGTATTTAACATCAATTTATTTGATTTTCACCCGGAAGTAATCGCTTTACCCGCAATTTTAGCAGCAATTTTGGCAGCTCGTTTAAATAAAATCCTGGGGTTTTGTACCGCAATCATGTTAGTTTTGAGCTGCAAAGCAGTTTTGTCCCTAACCATTGCTGCTACGGGATTGTGGCTGTTTTTTTGCGAAAAAAAGCAACGATTTGGGGCGATCGCACTTTTGCTCGGTGCAGCTTGGTTTTTAATTGCTTCCCAAAAAATCATCCCCTACTTTAGCGGTAGCGAAGTCGCAGGAGTCGGGCGTTACAGCTATTTAGGCAAATCCGTACTAGAAATCATCATCAATCTCATATTAAAACCCCAGTTAATCTTAGGAAGAATCCTTTCCATCGATACAATAAAATACTTATTCATCCTGATATTACCCGTAATTTGGCTGCTACTGCCATTTCCCCGCCCAAACAACCTCAGATATTTAACACCCCTAATTCCTGCCATCCCTACCCTCATCATCAATATCCTCTCCGACTTGGCATTTCAACGCAGCTTAGCCTATCAATATTCAGTACCGATCATTCCATTTTTAATATTAGCCGCAATCGCCAAACAAGCCAGCCCCAAAAACGCCCAATTGAAAACCGAATCGCAAATATTTTTGCCCCTCCAAACAGCAAGATCACAACTTAAAAAATTACAAATTCCTCAACTATGGCTGGGCATTCAATTACCCAAACAAATGATAATTTGGTCATTAATAATATTCCTAATATTCGGAGAATACAAAGACTTTTTTCTGTATCTAAATAGACTAGATACCTGGCAAGCCACACGCGAAGCAGTCGCACAAGTTCAACCCCAAAGCAGTATTTTAACAGATAATAGACTTGCCCCTCACTTTACCCACCGCCCCATCGTAAAATTGCTTTCACAAGTTTCAGCCCAAACAAACTTAGCTGAATTTAAATACATATTATTAAACCTGCGCCATCCCTGGCCCGATACAGAAAAAATTGGAAATACCTTAGCCAACCAACTAAAAAAAGCTCCAAATTTTCAATTAATTTATCAAAAAAACGAAGTTATACTATTTAAACAAATCCCCGATTAAACCCAGAAAATGCTAACTTTAAAATTCCCCAAATCCCATCCAGTATTTTTAATGATTGTCGTGACAGCGATAGTCTTATTTGTCGCCAGCAGCGTGCGGCACGCATTATTTCATTCAACAGCATTCGACTTAGCAATTTTTGACCAAGCAATTTACTTGATTTCTCAAAATCAAACGCCATTTTCCTCATTAATGGGAATTAATATTTTAGGCGATCATACAGCGTTTATTTTCTATCCGCTAGCTTTACTTTACAAAATATATCCCGATGTTCGCTGGCTGTTATTAGTGCAAGCTGTTTCCCTAGCCCTAGGTGCTTGGCCTAGCTGGAGTTTAGCACGTCAAGCGGGATTAAACGAACCAAAGGCGATCGCCATTGCAGCAGTTTACCTGCTTTATCCCGCAGTATTTAATGTCAATCTTTTTGACTTCCACCCCGAAGTAATTGCAGTGCCCGCAATCTTAGCAGCAATCTTAGCAGCGAGACTCGATAAAATATTGTGGTTTTGTGCAGCCACACTATTAATTTTAAGCTGCAAAGCCGTATTATCTTTAACAGTCGTGATGATGGGTGTTTGGCTATTTTTCTTTGAAAAAAAGAGCAGGTGCGGACTCATAGCTATATTTCTTGGCGCTGCTTGGTTTTTGATAGCAACTCAAGCGATTGTACCGTATTTTAATCAAGGCAAGCAGCACGCGGGGGTCGGGCGATATCAATATTTAGGAAACTCGGTTTTTGAAATAGCTGTTAATTTAGTGCTGAAACCTAACTTAGTAGCAGGGCGACTGATTTCAGCAGATACTTTGGGATACTTAACTTTGTTGTTTTTGCCTGCAATCTGGTGGCTTTCCCCGCGACATCTTTCGCCGTTAATTGGTGCTTTGCCGATGCTATTGATGAATATTCTTTCTGATATAGATGCTCAAAGAGATTTGATTCACCAATATTCTGTGCCGATATTTCCATTTTTATTAACTGCTGTAATTTCTACCCTAGCAGACAGACAGAAAAGAGCGAGAAATTTTTGGAAAAATGCAGGTAATTATCTCTGGAATCATCGCAACTGGATGCCGCGAATTTGGAGTAGAGTATCGAAACATATTTCGATTAAATCTGTTAAACATATCTGGATTAACCGCATTTGGGTTCGCCGAAGTTGGAGAGGTGGAAAATTGCTGTTTGCCAATTCGTTACTGTCAAAATTGTTAATTTTGTGGTCGCTGTTAACTTTTTTAGCTTTGGCTAAGTACGGCTATTTTGGGACTGTTTATTTACAGTCTCTCGATACTTTGCAAGCTACGCGACAAGCAATTAACAGAGTGCAAACTAAAGGCAACGTGTTAACAGATAACTCCCTGGCGACTCATCTCGCTCACCGAAAAACAATTAAATTGCTGCATCAAGTTGCTAACGGACAAAGTTTGAATGAATTTGAGTACGTGCTGCTAAATTTGCGCCATCCTTGGCCGGATACTGCGGATACTGCTGCGAGTGTCGCGGCTCAACTTAAAAAATCTCCTTTGTTTACAATAAATTATCAGCAAGATGATGTTTTTTTGTTTGAAAAGATTCGTAATTAGTAAACTTATTGCAAAAATTATTCATCGCTCAAAACCAACCGCAGATTTAAGGCAGATAAACAGAGAGAAACGCAGATAATTTTAAGATAATTTTGGGATGAATACAATATGAACAATTTTAAGCATCTAAAATACGAGCCTGTAATTTGGTCGATCGCCCTTTTTGTGTTAATATTTTTCCTGAGCAGCAGTGTACGCCACGCCCTGTTTGAATCCAACGCCTTTGAACTAGGAATTTACGACCAAGTAGCCTATCTAATCGGTCAGGGACAAACGCCGTTTTCCTCATTTCTGGAAATTCACCACATGGGAAATCACGCCGCTTTGGTAATGTATCCCGTCGCTTTGCTTTACAAAATATATCCCGACGTTCATTGGCTGTTGTTAGTGCAAGCAGTTGCTCTAGCATTGGGTGCTTTGCCAACTTGGAGTTTGGCGCGTCAAGCCGGATTAAATAATAGCATATCTCGGGCGATCGCCTGTATTTACCTGCTCTATCCATTAGTCTTCAATGTCAACCTCTTCGACTTCCACCCAGAAGTAATTGCCCTACCCGCACTGCTAGCAGCAATCCTAGCCGCGAGACTGAATCAAACCCTGTGGTTCTGTGCTGCTATCGTCTTAGTTTTGAGTTGCAAAGCCGTGTTATCTTTGACTGTAGCTGCGATGGGATTGTGGCTGCTGTGTTTTGACAAAAAACGCAATTGCGGACTCATAGCTTTGTTTCTGGGCGCGGCTTGGTTCCTGATAACTACTCAGGCTGTGATACCGTATTTCAATCTAGGAAGAGAACACGCGGGAATCGGGCGATACCAATATTTGGGACATTCAGTTTTAGAAATTGCTGTCAACTTAATATTGAAACCAAATCTAATTTTAGGGCGTTTATTTTCTTTAGATACTATTGAATATTTAGCCTTATTAACCTTGCCAGTAATTTGGTGGCTTTCCCCGCGTCACCTAACACCTTTAATTAGCGCCCTGCCGATGTTGGCGATGAATATTCTTTCCGATATCCCAGCCCAGCGGGATTTGATTCATCAGTATTCTATTCCGATACTGCCCTTTTTGTTAGTTGCCGTAATTGCCAGTTTAGCAAATAGGAATCAGCACGAAGGAAAAAAAATATTTGATAAATTGCCAATTCCTAATTATCCATTGCCAAGAATTATCATAATTTGGTCATTAATCGCTTTCTTAGCTTTAGCAAAATACGGCTATTTTTGGACTATTTATTTAGATTCCCTCGACACTTTACCAGCTACCAGAGAAGCAATTACTTTTATCAACACAAAAGGCAGCGTTTTAACAACTTCTCACGTAGCTCCCCACTTAACGCACCGCCCCGTGGTAAAGTTAACTGAGGCTAACACACCTCCTACAAGCCTCGCAGAATTTGATTATGTCTTGCTGAATCTGAGGTATCCTGGCTGGATGAGCGATCGAGCTTTTGTCAAAAACCTAGTAACTCAACTAAAAAATCACCCTCAATTTCAACTAAAATATCAGCGAGATGATATATATCTATTTACTAAGAGTCAGTAGTCAGTAGTCAGTTGGCAGTTGGTAGGGGCTGTGCCAAGAGTGCCCGCCCTCTTAGTTGACAGGAAAGCAGTAGTTAACAGTCAACAGTCAACAGCTAACAATTCCCCATGACTACTGACTAATGACTAATGACTACTGACTACTGACTAATGACTACTGACTACTGACTATTGACTACTGACTAATTATTTTAATCCTCAACTTTCAAAGCCCTTCTTGCCAACTTCACATAAGTTTTCACAGTTTCATAAGGCATTTCCAAATCAGCAGCAATATCAAACAAAGATTCCCCCAATTCCCGGCGCGCCAAAATCGTCGCCCAAGTTTCCGCAATCTCAGCAGCCCGACTGCCGCCTGTACGCTTTCTGAGCGCCATAAACTTCTCTGTTAATTCATCTATTCGCGCCGCCAATACACTTTGTATCGACACTTCTGTCAGCGATTTTGTCAGCCATTGCGATCGCGTTTGTCCCAATCCAAAAGTTGTTTTGTGGCCAGTGCCGCAGTAAGGTGCTAATCGCCCTAAAGCATAAAATAATTGTACAAAATCGGGGCGCAATGCGGCCGATCGCCCGATCGCAAATTCTACAGCCCCAGTAAATCCCGTTACCATGCCTTTTTTGCCCGCCGCCACCTTTTGCGACTCCAACTTGTGGCGGCTAATAATTACATTTTCGTCAATCCAAGTCAGAAATTCTGCTTGGTCAAAATTCATACCCGAAAAGTTATTCCAGCGACGCAAATAGCTGTGAAAAACATTTTCGGGAACTGGTAGCGGGAAGTGATGCCCTTTGCTGCGAAAGCTTGTGGGAGTTACAAAACTAAGTTTTATGTTTCTAGATAATGGATGTTCTGCTGTTAGCAATTGCTGGTAAGTTGTGGGAGCAAAAGCAATCTCCCAAGAGCGAATTACCAGCGGAGCATTTCGCAAATCAATCTCTTGGGGCAAATTTTGCAGCCACTGATTCAGCCATTGTACTACTCGTTGGGAAAGTCCTGTGATATACCAGCGATAAATACGATCGCCCACAAGCTGAAATTCTTTGCCGCTTGCTCGCAAATCACCTTCCAATCCCGATATAGTAAAGGCTTTTTCTGACTCCTCGTCGTGCAAAAGTTGCGATAAATCCGGGTCAGTTTGGTGTACTTGACCTAAAAACCAAGCGTGTAAACCTATAGCATACTGCGCGTACAGAGAGCTAGCAGCGCGGGGAGTCAATTCAAACACTAATCCGACTAACTCGGTGTCAGCCGGCCAAATCAGCTCAGAAGAAGCAGATTTTTTGCGGAGGGCGGGGTGCGGGGAAGTTGCCATGAGATGCCGGAAACAGAGACAGCGCTGTGATATTCTATCTTATTTACATCCCCTTTGGGGGATAATTGTTTCCGGCGGGCGATCGGTCAAAATCTTTGGGTGGCTGCAAAAACCGGATCTGCACCCTGTTTCCCCAACCGTCCGGGATACGTGAAAAATCACTAAAAAACCCACAACCTAAAACTAAATTTTTGTCAAGGTTTTAGTCGTTGTAACTAAACAGAAATATCGAGTGTTTAAAATCACATTCTGCGCTACAATTGTTAAAAGCTCGTAGCATCCTCAACTCCGATCCTAAACTATGAACACAACAGAAAAATCTAAACTCTCCAACGAAAAAACTTTGGAGGCGATGAAGAATTTCTCCGAAACCTATGCCAAGCGCACTGGAACTTACTTTTGTTCCGAGCCTTCAGTCACTGCTGTCGTCATAGAAGGACTAGCAAAACACAAGGACGAACTAGGCGCTCCCCTATGCCCTTGTCGCCATTACGAAGATAAAGAAGCCGAAGTCAAAGCTGCCTACTGGAACTGTCCCTGCATTCCCATGCGCGAGCGGAAAGAATGTCACTGTATGTTATTTCTGACGCCAGATAATGATTTTGCTGGAAGTAATCAGGAAATTGGCATGGATCAGATTCAAGCTGTCAGAGATACTATGTAATTGGTTAAGTAGGCGGCTGTTTTTATCTGACTTTTAATGATATCCGCCTACTCAAAAAAACTCCCCATCCCTAATGCAAAATCTCAAATCTCACATCTAATGCCAGACGAAATGCCGATCGAATTTTGGCAAGGTATAGAACAGTTTAACAGCCAAGAATTTTACGCTTGTCACGATACCTTAGAAGCTTTGTGGATGGAAGCGGGCGAGCCGGACAAAAGATTTTATCAGGGAATCTTGCAAATTGCCGTAGCGCTTTATCATTTAGGCAATCAAAATTGGCGCGGTGCAGTAATCTTGCTGGGAGAAGGTATCAATCGGCTCAGTTATTATCAGCCGAGTTATGCTGAAATTGCTGTTGAAGATTTACTCGTAAAAAGTGCTAAACTATTAAGCGCTTTGCAACAAGCTGGGCCGGAAGCCGTAGCTAATTTTCTACCGTTGTTCGCAGGTACAGAAGTTGCAGGCTTGCAATTACCGCAAATTATCAAAGTAGAGAAAACTTGAGTATCATAAAACTTGCACAATAAATTATTTGGACACGCTTTTATTGGATTATTTTGTTTGTAGTAAGGAATGCAAGTCCCGATCGACTAAAAGTCACGCCAGAAAGGACTCTTCGCCCTCGCTACAAACGGCAGGCATAAGACTCAAGTCCTGAGTGCAAACTGCAAATCAGCCAAACAGTCCGTGAAAATGGCTGTTGTCTTGCTAGGATAATTGGTTGAGGCGATCGGGTCAATCGATCGACCTGACGATAATTTTTCACGGCCGTTAAGATAAAATACCTAACCAACCGGGTGTGGTGGATCTAATTTCCCTAGATAAAAATCTGGGGGTGAGATAATCCCCTTCAGCAATATCATAAATTTTGAGGCTTGCAAGCTATGATGCCCTCCGCTAAACTACTTAATTCCCGAATATTCAAAGGATTGTCGCTGCTGTTACCCCTGACTCTGGCCGGCGCGATTGTCTCTCCCACCTATTCCCAAACCGCGCAGCCCCGGACTCTTTCCGTGCGATCGGACATTCAAGAAGCCGACTCCAAAACCGGCATCGTGACAGCCCGCGGCAACGTCCAAATCAACTATCCAGCCCGCCAAATCCAAGCAACCGCAGCTCAAGCTCAATACTTCAGTCGCGAGCGCCGGATCATCCTCAGCGGCGATGTTTACGTATTGCAGCAGGGCAACAGCCTGCGCGGCGAAACCATCACATACCTGATCGATGAAGGCAGGTTTATTGCCCTTCCAGACAAGCCAGGGCAGGTAGAATCCGTCTATCTGGTGGCCCCGGAACAAGATGCAGCAGCCCAAAATGCGATCGGGCCCAAACCGCCAGCCAGTTCAACAGCGCCCAAGTAACAGCTGTTGCATACCTACCTGGAACAATAATTTTTATGGCAATTCTTGTGGAACGGGCATCCTGCCTGTTCCGGGAGCGGAGCTTAGATGCGCGACACCTGAAAGCTGAGAATACACTCAAAATTTATTGTGTAAAAAATCAAAAAACAGGAGACTGTAAAATATCAACTTGAGATGCGATCGCACCAGCCCGCAGTCTGAAATTTAACTGGCAAGTAAATCCACCTAATTAAACGTAAAATAGTGATAGCTCAAAGACTTGCTGTGTATTTGTTCTTTCTTCTTCCTGATGACAATTGACAGTTGACAGTTGGTTGAAATTACCAATGACTAATGACTGATGACTAATGACTTCTTAAAAGTTGCCTCGGCCAGCATGAAAATTGTACTCGAAAATATTCACAAATCCTACGGAAAACGCCATGTAGTCAGTCGCGTCAACCTTTCAGTAGCCCAAGGAGAAATCGTCGGACTCCTCGGCCCCAACGGTGCCGGCAAAACCACAACATTTTACATAGCAACCGGATTAGAAAAACCCAATCAAGGAACTGTTTGGCTCAACGATTTAAATATCACTAAAATGCCGATGCACAAGCGAGCGCATTTGGGAATTGGCTATCTCGCTCAAGAAGCAAGCATTTTTCGCAACATGAGCGTGCGGGACAACATTTTGTTAGTCCTAGAACAAACTCAAGTGCCGCGGTGGGAATGGAAAGATCGAGTCGATTTCCTGTTGCAAGAATTTCGCTTAGAAAAAATAGCATCCAGTTTGGGAATTCAAATCTCCGGGGGAGAAAGGCGGCGGACTGAACTGGCGAGAGCCTTAGCTGCTGGGCGAGACGGGCCGATGTTCCTATTTTTGGACGAACCGTTTGCAGGGGTAGATCCGATCGCAGTTGACGAAATTCAGACGATTATTGCCAAACTGCGCGATCGTAAAATCGGCATCCTGATCACGGATCACAACGTCCGAGAAACCCTCGAAATTACCGATCGAGCCTACATCATGCGAGACGGCCAAATTTTAGCCTCCGGCGCTGAAGAAGAACTCTACAGCAACCCATTAGTACGCCAATATTACTTAGGCGACAGCTTCGTGCGGTAGTCTTTCATAGCAACTGCCAAGGGGGTTAGGATAGATTTTGTAGGAGCGGGTTCGCCTAGATATAAATATCCCAGCCCAGATATCTATAAACC
>NZ_JADEWV010000463.1 GCF_015207455.1 Microcoleus sp. LEGE 07076 | reverse complement strand
CAGGGTAAGCGCATCTCAAAGCCTATTGACAACAGGGTCTTGAGGCATCATCATGTGGAAATAAACAACTAGCGAGAACAGTCAGCATATAGTTATTATCCATAGCAGCCCGATGGGATTTTTGACGATTGCTACGTTTATAAGATTGCTCCATGTTTAAAGCATTAAGAGCTAGGCGTCGGAGCAATGCTAAGTTTTGTGGTGCGTGACCTGTACGGACACGACAAGCATCTTCATTCCAGGTAACATCTAAAGTCCAATGCAGACTATTTTCAATACCCCAATGCAGGCGGATAGCTTGTGCTACTCGCTCGGCATTACATGGCAAACTTGTTAAATAGAACTGAACTTCACGGGTAGTTTTATTCCATAGATGTCTGACTCGGACTACCATGACAACACATTGAAGACCAACCCAATCGTTTTGGTTATGTAAAGTTGGCAATTGAGAAAGAGGGACGCACCAACAGGAACGTTTTTCAGTACGATAATGACCTTGTTCTACCCGTTGGTCATAACTATGGAGCGTACCTTCAAATCCGTGAGATAATTGTTGCTCAAACCAGTTTTTTACTTGTCCGTAAAGTGTAGGATGATTTGCTTTCAGTGCTAAGACATAATCAGCTTTGGCGTGAAAAATCTGAGAGGCGATTGCTGTTTGTGTACCCATAGCATCAATCGTAATAATACATCCGGCCATGTCTAATAACTCTAATAATGCAGGAATTGCGGTAATTTCATTCGATTTATCTGCCACCTTTACTTGTCCTAAAACCAAACGATATTCGCTAGACCAGGCGCTAACTAAATGTAAAGCTGATTTGCCTTGTTCACGATCGTATGAGCCTTTAAGAGTCTTACCGTCAATGGGAATTACCTTCGCTCCTGCCACCTCAACTATTGATTCTATCCAACGTCGAAAGCATTGCTCAAATACTTTGGGATTAATGCGTTCAAAGACGCGTCGAAATGTATCTGCACTTGGGATACCTCCTGGTAAAGCTAAAAACTGTTCCAACCATTCACCTTTACTTACTCCATAATTTTCCATGTCTTCCCATCCGTTACCTCCTGCAATTACTGATAATATTCCGATCATTAAAATATCTGTTAATACATGAACACGGGTTCTTGCCACACGGGGGTCTTTGATTTCCGCAAATATTAATGCCATCTTTTCTGTGAGTTCAGTTGCCTGAGCTATACTCAATTTTTTTGACCTTTTAATCCTGTGTTTTTCAGAGGTGAAACCTGATGCCATAAGACCGACCTGCTAAGTAAGATAGAAACTTTGTACTGATCAGTCTACTAGATAACATCTCTGATGCTCAAACGATATCTGTCATTATATAAATGTGCCAAATAATCTGTATATTTAACTACCAAATTAGATGCGCTTACCCTG
>NZ_JADEWV010000184.1 GCF_015207455.1 Microcoleus sp. LEGE 07076 | reverse complement strand
TTGATGGAAAACCAACCAGCAAGTGTACATGATCTTCTATACCACCAACAGCAATTACAGTACATTTTAAATTATTACATTTTCCAATAATGACCGCATAAATTGCTTCTTGAATATCGGGACTAATCAAAGGCAATCTATCCCAGGTTGCCCAAACATAGTGTACATATAACTGCGTAAAATTCTCTCTCATTTTTCGTACAATATATCGAATTCCTCTTCAACCCGCGGAGGCGCGTGAGTGTTTGTGTAGCTGCGGTTTCAACCGCCAGGTAATTGGAAACCGCCGGGTAAAATCTTCAACCCGCGGAGGCGCGTGAGTGTTTGTGTAGCCGCGGTTTCAACCGCCAGGTAATTGGAAACCGCCGGGTAAAATCTTCAACCCGCGGAGGCGCGTGAGTGTCTGTTTAGCCGCGGTTTCAACCGCCGGGTAATTGAAAACCGCCGGGATTGATTTACCCCCCGATGATATCCCAATAATTATATCCCCAATTCAGACCTCCGGCGATTTATGAGGCCCCGGCGGTTAGAAACCGCGGCTACACAAACGATGTCCGCCTCCGCGGACTAAGATTGTATTCGGAGATTAGGAATCCGGCGATTAGGCCCTGGCGATTATACCCCGGCGGTTGAAAGAGACTGTTGGCGAATGTCTGAGGGGTCTTACCCCTCACATCTAGAACCGAGTATTTGCGTTCGCTATTGGTAGTTAACAGCTATATAGTCAATTAGACCTTTAGTCCAGAAACACGATTTGGGGGGGGTGAGGGGTAAAACCCATTGTTGATTGACCAACAGTCTCTTGAAACCGCGTCTACACAAACAATGTCCGCCTTCGCGGACTAAGATTGAATTAACATTATGTTTCATCCCGGATTCGATTATGCAGGAACCACCGCAAATTAAAAATCCCAGCATTACTCTCTATCCTTTCCACCTGCGGGATGATAGCGATGAAGGCTACGGCGAAGTAGCCAAAAATGCTCAATCTCTGTGGGAAAATTTAGCAGATAATGTCGGTACACAATTTAACAGCAACGAACTAAAATCTCTCAGAGACAAACTAATTTGTTACAAAGACAAACAGTATTATCCCCAAGGCGAACAGGAAAAACCCAACAATGGCAAATTACTGACTGATGATGGTAAAATTCTGAAGTTCCAGCCAATAACTCAGCCAGATAATCCCAAAATTTATGGTTCAATTTATGCCCTGCGAATTCACGATACTTATACCGCAGACTTGACATTTTACTATCAAAATACCACAATCAAAGTATCAGACTTAAATCAATTAAATCCCCAAGGATGTTTGTTGCCAAACGCAATCAAATCGTCCCTGGGACAAACTTTATTGTTGTGCGCTGTACCAGTAGTTTTTGATACTTACCGCAAGCTAGCTGATGAATGTGTTACAGCTTTTATCGACAATCAACAGCAAGCTTCACCGGAGTTTCGCAGGGAAGGAATATTATTCGGAAGTCCGATTTTTGAGTATGACAGCAGCGAAGATGATGCTGCTAAACGATGTCATATTCTAGTATGGTTGCAAGATAATCCTGAAACTCCGAAATTCGTAACCTCAACGTTTAATCTTTATTTGATAAATCTGCTGTGTTTTCGTGCTAAAATTTTATTTGTGTATGGCGAAGCTCGGAAAAGCTATGGCAAAGCACAGCAAATTGTCGCCGAGTTAGAGAAGAAGCTTCCTGAATTCAGTGAAATTGAAAGGGAACAAGATAGACAAGTTAAGTTGCTGAAGTTGAAGGATTTGCTGGCGGAAGTTCGGACTAAAATGCTTGCTTGTGCTCACCAAGTGCGATATTTGCAGGAATTTAGAAATACCATTGATATTAATGCTGAAAATTATGGTGATGTGCTGACAAAGATTAGAGGTTTGTCTATCCCAGGGGATAATCTAGATTTTTGGCAGAAGTTTCTAGATTTGGCTGAGGGTAAGTATCAGCGGCAAATTGAAATTGATTTGAATTATTTGATGGCTAGTCAAGATTTGTTCCAGCAGTCGATATCTACTGTGCGGGGAATGGTGGAAATTGAACAGGTGGAATTTGACAGGGAAAAGGAAGAAAGAGAACGTCAGCGCGATCGCGAACAAATACAATTATATCAGCAAAAGGAAGAAGACGAGAAAATTCGCGATCGCGAACAAATACAATTATACAAGCAAAATGAAGAACAAGAGAAAAAGCGCGATCGCCAACTTGAGAATATCATCTTTTTTGTCGGAACTGCGATCGGTGGCGGCCAAATCTTCTCCGCCGCCTATCCTCTCATCAAGGATACACCGATTCGCTGGCAACCGGATTTTTCTCTACCGCTACATCCCTTTGCTGCGACAATTCTCTGGAGTCTGTTGTTTGGCTTAGTATTTGGCTTGTTAATGCTGGGTATCGCCGTGTTGATTCGGAAAATATTTCGATAGTAGCGCTATAATGGTTAATAACTAATGACAAACGACTAATAACTATGGTACAATTAACTGCAAAAGTCTCCGCTAAGGAGTTAGCAAATTTAGCCGTAAGTTTGATTCGGAAAACAGGTTGCGAATACGGTGATGTGCGTTTTTGCAGTTACCGGAGGCAAGGTTTGTATGCGCGCGATCGATCTTTAAGCAATATCTCTGATAATGTTAGTTCTGGTTTTGGTGTGCGGGTACTTCTCGATGGCGCTTGGGGCTTTGCAGCTAGTCACAATCGCACAGCGGCTGAGGTTGCCAGAATTGTCGCTTTGGCTGTAGAAATTGCTAAAGGTAGTCGCTTGACTCAACAGGAACCGGTGCGCTTAGTACCTGTCGAAAAATATGTCGATCGCTACATTACGCCGATCGCCATTGACCCATTTTCTGTACCAGTCGCTGACAAAGCCGACCTACTACTAAATATTAACACGCAACTGTTAGCCCACGGCGATAGAGGTATCAAAAAAGCTTTTTCTTTTCTGCAATTCAACTACGAAGACAAGGTTTTTGCGTCCACCGAAGGTTCACTAATCGAACAAACAATTTACCGCAGTTATCCAGGTTTTGGCTGTACGGCAATTGCGGGCGGCGATGCCAAAAGTCGCAGTTACGATCGCCCGCCCTTAAATTTGGGTTACGAACATATTAACCCAGCGGATTTATTAAGTCAAATAGAGCGAGTTGCCGCTGAAGCTATTGAGAAAGTCGCTGCCCCTAAAGCCACCGCAGGTATTTGTCAATCCCTGATTCTCAAGCCGACAAACTTGTTTTTAACCATCCACGAATCAGTCGGACATCCAACTGAATTAGACCGAGTTTACGGCTACGAATCTAATTTTGCAGGCACCAGCTTTGCTACTACCGATAATTTAAATAAACTGCAATACGCCGCACCTTGGGTCAACTTTAAGTGCGATCGCACTCAACCGGCCGGTCGCGGTACAATGGGTTACGATGATGAGGGCGTAAAATCACAGGATTGGTACGTTGTCAAGGATGGAATTTTAGTCGATTATCTCACAGACAGAGAAACAGCTTATCGCCTCGGACGTTCCAGCAGCAACGGTTCTGCCTGCGCTGACAGTTGGTCTAGCGTACCGATGGTCAGAATTCCTAATTTGGGATTGGAACCGGGCCCGGATGGCGGTAGTCATACTGCTACTTTGGATGAGATGATTGCTGATACGGAAGATGGGATTTTAATTGACGGTACTGGCAGTTTTTCGATCGACCAACAACGACGCAATTTTCAATTCGGCGGCGATGCTTTCTGGAAGGTGGAAAAGGGTAAAGTTGTGGGAATGTTGAAGGATGTAACTTATCATTCGATGAGCACTGATTTCTGGAATCAAATAGATGCGATCGGGCCTGCTTCGGAACGGGTACAATGTGGTACGAATAGATGCGGGAAAGGCGAACCGATCCAGATCGCTCAAATGACTCACGCTTGCGTACCGGTTCGGGTTAGGGATATTCAAATTGGGGGAAATTCTTAATATTCGTAGGGTGCGTCGCCTCAGAAGAATCCCTAAATTTAACGTACAATGTGATAGCGACGCACCTTACACATTGGGTGGAATACAAAAAACCCAAAAAAGATTGTAGCAAGCTTGTTTATGGTATGGCATAAGGTGCGTCGCTATCAGATTTTTGCGGTTTTTTAGAGATTGTCGATAGCGACAGACCCTACGGATACTAATGACCAATGACCAATGACCAATGACCAATGACCAATGACCAATGACCAATTCCCAATGACCAATTACTATCATGACTTTAACAACATCTCCCGCAAGTTTAAGTGAAGACCAAGCCTTATATTTACTGGAAAAGGTAGTCAAACAATCCGAAGCCGATGAAGTATTTGTCAGTCTCTCGACTGGCGAAGAATCTCTTTCTCGATTTTCGGAAAATCAAATCAGCCAAAATATCAGCAAAACTGTATTTAGCCTCAACGTTACTAGCTATTTTGGTAACAAAAGTGCCTCCGCTGCGGTGACGGATTTTGACGAAGATGCGATCGCCCAAACTGTCAAACGATCGCAGGAATTGGCCCAAATTGCCCCCGCAGACCCCGAATGGATGCCACTGTTACCCCCTCAAACCTACGATTTGCCCCCGGCAGCCTTTGACGAAGCAACGGCCGCTGCATCGCCTCTAGCGCGGGCAGAAATGGTACAGCAGGCTTGCGCGATCGCCTCACAAGCAGGTGCTAACGCTTCCGGTACTTTGAGCACTGAGGCGTCATTGTATGCGATCGCCTCCAGCACCGGACTCCGCGCCTGTAACCATTCTACAGAGGCGAATTTAGGCTTTACTACTCGCATTGACAACGGTTCTAGCTGGACTGAACGCACAGCTTGGAGTATTAGTCAACTACCGATCGCCCAATTGGCCCAAGAAGTTGTCGATCGCGCCCTCGCATCCCGCAACCCCCGCCCCATCACTCCGGGCGTGTATCCTGTAATCTTTGATGGCGCTGCGTTTGCGGATTTGCTACCCTGGGTCATTTGGGGGATGGATGCGAGGGCGGCGGATGAAGGGCGATCGTTTATGTCGATCGCAGATGAAACCGGAAAACCCTTGGGAAACCGCGCGGGCCAACAACTTTTCAGCCCCCTGGTGCAAGTACAGCGCGATCCGGCACATCCTTTATTGCGATCGGGTAATTTTTTCGGCGATGGATTAAGCAATAACTATTTGGAAATCATCAAAAATGGCATCCCTCAAGGCTTATCTTATTCCCGCTATTGGGCAGCCCAAAAAGGTAAAGAATCAAAGGGTGCTTATTACCCGATCGTGATGACAGGTTCCGACCAAAGTTTAGCAGATTTAATCGCTCAAACCGAACGCGGAATTTTCGTCAGTCGAGCTTGGTACGTCAACTACGTAAATCCCAAGACATCGGAAGTAACGGGAATGACTCGCGACGGTACTTTTTGGATTGAAAACGGCAAGATTGCTTACCCGATTAAAAACTTGCGTTTCAATCAAGTTTTACCTCATATGTTGCGCGATGTAGATAGCCTGAGTGAAGTAAAACGTTATGGCGGTAGTGTAGTACCAGCAGTGCGCGTAAAAGCCTTTAATTTCACCAGTATTACTGATAGTTTGTAACCAAATATTTACCAGGACTTGTAGGGGCGGGTTTTGCCAACAATCATTGCCAATAATCGACAATCTAAATAAACCCGCCCTCACCCAATGGTAAATTGCAATCTACCTCTTTAATCTAATCTAAAAATGCTTGATATCCGCGAAGTTAACAACCAACAAGAATTAGCAGAAATGTTCCATCAGCGCTGGCTGGTTTTGCGATCGCCCCTAGGCATGGAAAAGGGTAGCGAAAGGGACAATCACGAAGATGGCGCTGTTCATTTAGTTGGAATATGCGAGCGCAAAATCATTGCTTCAGCCCGACTGCGCGAATCATCCCCAGGAGTAGGAAACATCAGCTACGTTGCGGTACTTCCTGAATTTCAGAATCAGGGAATTGGCACTAAAATGATTCAAAACTTAATCCTCAAAGCTCAACAAAAAAATCTCAAAGCTGTCAGACTGATGTCTCGAATTAACGCCATTAAATTTTACCAAAAACTAGGATTCTCCGAACAAGACAAGCCCTTTGAACACCTGGGAATTCCGCACATATTTATGCAGTTAGAAATTCCAGCATGATTTCAAGGGCGATCGCCCGGAGTGAAAACTTGAATTAACAATGAAACCTCTACTCTTTTTGTGGTATGGCTTTGGGGGTATGTATTCCGGTGGCGGGGGCTCCAAGTCCCAGGAAGTTCCAAATTTTGATGACCCGACGCATCTAGCTTAAGGTAGACTATTATTTCTGATAACTTAAGATGAAAACCAGCTACTATAGTCATCAGTCAGTTGTCCGTTGTCCGTTGCCTATTCTCTGTTCTCAGTAGTAACAAACAACCAATAACAAATAACAAATAACAAACAACCATAACTAATGAATCAATACTTTGCTACAGTGGCGCGCGGATTAGAAAATATCGCAGCCCAAGAATTAGAAAAATTAGGAGCACAGGATGTGCAGCCAGATTTCACTGGAGTTTACTTTTCGGGCGATCGCGCTTTATTGTACCGCGTCAATCTGTGGTCGAGAACAATTTTTCGAGTCCTCGTTCCCATAGCCGAATTCCGTTGTTACAACTCGGATATGCTCTACCGCGAAGTACAGAAAATCCCTTGGGACGAATACTTAAACCCCGACAATACTTTAGCAGTCAACTGCACCGGTGGCAACGACAAGTTGAACCACACTCATTTTACAGCTTTGCAAGTCAAAAATGCGATCGCCGACCAACAGCGCCATCAATTCAACAAGCGTTCTAACGTTGATATAGAAAATCCCGATTTGCTGATTAACATTCACATCCATCGCGATCGAGCTATTTTAAGTTTAGACAGTTCTGGCGGCAGTTTGCACCGCCGGGGATATCGCCCCGCAATGGGGCTTGCTCCCCTCAAAGAAACCCTAGCTGCGGCTTTGTTGGACATGGCAGAATGGACACCCGATTTACCTTTTTTAGACCCCATGTGCGGTTCGGGAACTTTGCCTTTAGAAGCGAGTTTAAAAGCCTTGAATATTGCACCTGGATTGTTTCGAGACAAGTTTGGATTTATGAGTTGGCGAGATTTTGACGAACCCTTATGGGATACATTGTGGGCTGAAGCCGAGAATAGCGAGTTATCTGAACTTCAGCAAGTAGTTGCAGGGTGCGATCGCGATTCTGATATGTTAACTCAAGCTCGCACCAATGCACAGCAAGCTGGTATTTCAGGTAAGATTCAGTTTGCTCACACCGAGTTATCTCAGTTGGAAGCACCCACAGACACAGGCGTTCTCATTTGCAATCCTCCCTACGGAGAAAGGCTGGGAGATGCTAGGGAATTGGGAGAACTTTATAAAATGTTGGGCGATATTTTCAAGCAGCGTTTTAAAGGGTGGAATGCGTTTATATTGACAGGGAATAAGGAGTTGGGTAAACAAGTAGGACTGAGAACATCCAAACGAATTCCTGTTTTCAACGGCTCCATTCCTTGTACTTTGCTCAAATATGAGCTGTATTGAGTATTTCTAGTAATTATCCAACTCTAGCTGACAATCACGCATATTGATTAAAACAGGTTAGGCAAAATGAAAATCTTTGAATTAGACGGACATAAACTGATTTTGGGAGATGTGTTAGAAGTCCTTTTTCATGAAATCAAAGACAACTCAATTGATTTGATATTTGCCGACCCTCCCTATAATATTGGCAAAAAATTCGATGGATTTAAAGACAAGTGGGAATCAGAAAGCGATTATTTAGAATGGAGTTATACTTGGTTAAATTTATGTATTAATAAGCTCAAACCTAGCGGCAGCTTGTATCTGATGGCTTCCACTCAATGTATGCCTTACTTTGATCTATATTTGCGCGATCGTTTGACAATTCTTTCTCGTATCGTGTGGTATTATGACAGTTCGGGAGTCCAAGCAAAAAAATACTACGGTTCTCTGTACGAACCAATTTTATATTGTGTCAAAGACAAACGAAATTATACATTTAATTCCTCAGATATTCTGGTAGAAGCAAAAACCGGATCTGTCAGAAAACTAATTGATTACCGCAAGTCTACACCATCAGTATATAACTCTAAAAAAGTTCCAGGTAATGTATGGGAGTTTCCCAGAGTCAGATATCGTATGCCCCAATATGAAGATCATCCTACTCAAAAACCAACATCTTTGTTAGAACGAATTATCAAAGCAAGTAGTAATGAGGGAGACGTGGTATTAGACGTATTTTCGGGAACTTTTACCACATCATTTGTTGCCAAACAGCTTAAAAGAAAGTCAATCGGAATAGAATTACAACAAAAATATGTAGAAATAGGATTAAATAGGTTACAGATTACTACTGATGACAACAAAGAAGAGCAAATGTCACAAGTCAATTCAGGTGAAATCTCATTAACTCAGCTAACACTTAACTTACAATTTTGAGCAAATAAAACACGAATTTACAAAAACAATTAAGCAGATTTTAGTACAAAATTTTAGTGCGTCGGGCGAGCAAATATTTTCGTCAAGCGAATTAATTCAATATTTGAATATTAAAACTAAAGCTGCAAATAAAGGATCGAAATCAAGAGGTAGTTTTGCCAATTTATACGCTATATATGTTTTACTTGAAGACTATTTATTAAAAAATTTTCATCAAAGCGAGATGTATTCAGAAGTGTCGCGTTACATGGAATGTATAGAAGAAATAATCAATGTTGCTCTTGTTATAGAAAGATTTGAAGAAGCTGTTGCCAAAGGGTATTTAAGCAACATATTAAACGAAATCATTAAGCATAGCAGATGGGAATTTAATTATGAAGAAAAAAATTTGGCAGTTGAACTGTTAGAGACTTCCCTTTAAGATGAATGATTTATTGGTAATTGATATTGTTTGCAATAAGGACTAAAGTCCTTACTACAAACGTCACTAATTACTGAAAACTAATGCTCAATTTTGAGCGAAATAATCTTGTCACCTTGGCGGATCGCATTGACGACAGACATATCCTCTGTTTTGCCAAAAGTTGTGTGAACTCCATCTAAATGAGACTGGGGAGAGTGGCAAATAAAGAATTGGCTCCCACCCGTATCTTTACCTGCGTGGGCCATCGATAAAGTCCCAGCCAAATGTTTGTTGGAGTTGATTTCGCACTTGATTTTGTAGCCGGGGCCGGCAGTTCCATTGCCTTTGGGACAGCCACCTTGAATCATAAAGTTAGGAATGACTCGGTGAAAGCCCAATCCGTCGTAAAAACCTTTTTCTGCCAAGTCAACAAAATTCTTCACTGTGTTAGGCGCATCTGCATCGAACAGTTCCAAGTTGATTGTGCCTTTGTCGGTTTCCATAATAGCGCGGGTCATGATTTTTCCTTGCTTCCTAAAATGACTGTGCTGCCTGCGTTTTAATTGCGGACTTCGCTTTAATAGCGAAAGGTTTTACGCTGTCGCTATATTTTGACTTTCAGAAGTTTAGCATATTCCGGCAACTATCATAGGAATTCTGCGCGCTTTCTGAGGAAACCCGGTTTCTTACCGTCAGTCATATTTTAATTGTCGGTAACTGTTGGGCGATCGGGTTCTTCCTGAATGTCATTCATATTAAAAATGAAAGGAACCCGACTCGAACCGCTACCCATAACCAGCACTTTAGGCATCTGAGCGCCGCCGCTTCTCCAAGCTTCGATCGCCTCTTTTTGCAGCACTAATTCGCCACCCTGAGCCTTCAAAGTTTCCGCTAAAAGCCTTTGAGCTTCTGCCCTACCTTGAGCGCGGTTAATGTCAGCTTGAGCCTGCTGTTCAGCTTCTTGAGCAACATAAACAGCCCTTTGCGCCCGCTGCTCGGCAACCTGTTTTTCCTCAACTGCTTTGGCAAAATCTGTGGAAAATCGAATGTTAACCACGCTAGTATCAAGCACAATTACATCATACTTTGATAGCCTGTCCTTCAACGCAGCATCAAAGTCTCGCTTCAGTTCACTTCTTTGAGTAATAGATTGTTCAGCGGTTCTCAGTGCTGCTGCTGTTTTAAATGCTTCTTGCGTCTGCGGAGCAATAATTTTTGAAACTATATTCTCCAAGGTTCCTTGAGTCCTTCTGATCTCAACTACTCTCGCAGGATCGAGGCGAAAGTTGATGGCAAAACTAGCATTTAAATCCTGAAGGTCTTTAGTAGCACTCTGGGCGGGAACTTCAAATTTTTGGACTGTGACATCGTACACATCTACCTTGGATATCAGCGGGGGTCTGATGTGAAATCCTTCTAACAATGCTCCATCGGTGGCTTTTCCTAAAATGCTGACTACTCCTGCTTCACCTGGATTGATGACAACAAAAGAATTGAAGCCGAGGAGCAGCGCGACTACTAATATAATTCCAGCGAGTGCTGATGATATGCTCTGGAAATTTTGACTTTTCAACTTACACGCTCCTTTGTGATAAGTCTATTATAACTCACCTTTTACACCAATGTCATTAAGGGGAATTTTCGTGGATCGAGCGGGTTTATGCCACCCGTCTGCAAGCTTTAAAGCTGTTGGCGAAGTAAGTACCTACAGTTTCTTGAAAGGCGTGCAATATCTCTGTTATAATGGTTAATGGAATGGGTTATTCTCTCAAATCTTAAAGATTAAATTGAAAATGGATGGGGTCGCCTCTCAAATATAAAATCGATCGATTGTGGAAATTGTTAAATATCCCAGAACTTATCATATCGAAGGTTCGCGTTTCGGGCCGGACGATGAAGACCTAGATTGCGTGCCGTTTAGCGCTATTGCCGATCGCCCTTTAATTATCGAAGAAAAGGTAGACGGCGCAAATACAGGCATCAGCTTCGCCCCAGACGGACAAATGCTGCTGCAAAGTCGCGGCCACTATCTCAGCGGCGGCCCGCGAGAAAAACATTTTAACTTGTTCAAACAGTCGGCTTTCAGTCTCAGCGGAGTCCTGGGAGAAGTGCTGGGAAATCGTTATATTTTGTACGGCGAATGGCTTTATGCCAAACACACTGTTTTTTATGATTTTCTGCCGCACTATTTCATGGAATAGGATGTGCTGGACTTAGGAAATAGTTATTTTTTGATTAGATAATCCCGACGCAAATTATTAAATAGACTGCCGTTAGCGTCAGTTACCGTGCTGTTTTCGGGACGGCTAAAATCGCCAAAAAATGATACAGTTGATGGCAAATTCCCATTTTATTAAACCCGGACTTTTGGATAGATTGCGATCCGCAGCAGTCGGTAATTAAAGTTAGGATCGCGAATTAAATAATTTACACATATTTGTGGGATGGGCGGGAAAGCCCATCCCACAATAACAATAAAGATTGTAAGTTATTTAATTATCATTCCTTGGTCAAGTTGTCCGCTGCGATTTTCTGGCACTTTTAGCAGAAGCAGACCTGCGCGATCGCCACTGCGCCGACAAACAAGAATTGCTCGCTAAAATATAACTATTTCTGGAGTTTTGTCAAGAAAATAATTGTTTGAATTCTCGGCGACAATTCGCCTCGGCCCACAGCCGATTTATCTACTTCCGCAAAAAGCACGGAAACCCCGATCGCGAAGCATTTGACGATACTAGACCTCTTGCAAAAATCCTTTTCATCAATTGATCGGACGGGCTCTCCGGCCCATCCCACAAGAAAAGATAACTCTTGTGGGATGGGCC
>NZ_JADEWV010000183.1 GCF_015207455.1 Microcoleus sp. LEGE 07076 | reverse complement strand
ACTCACAACTAACAACTCACAACTAACAACTAACAACTAACAACTCACAACTGACTAATGACTCAACATACCTTAAAATCTGAATTTGAACTATCAGGAATTGGTTTGCACAGCGGCGAACAAACTCGCGTCCGAGTGTTGCCCGCCGCGCTTGGGGAAGGTCGCTATTTTGTCAGAATTGACTTGCCCGGTGCTCCGATAATTCCTGCAAAAATTGAGGCGGTTTGTCAGACGGCGCTTTCCACTGAACTGGCAAATGCCACAGGCGATCGAATTCGCACTGTAGAGCATTTATTAGGCGCTTTGGCGGGGATGGGAGCGGATAATGCTCGAATTGAGGTTGAGGGCCCGGAACTGCCGCTGTTGGACGGTTCGGCTCTGGTTTGGGTAGAGGCGATCGCCCGTACCGGCTTGCTCCCTCAAAAATGCCAGGAAGATCCCGCTGCGTCGTTCGACCTCGCTGAGCCGATTTGGGTGCGCCGCGGGGATGCTTTTGCTGCTGCTTTACCGTCGGCCCAAACTCGGTTTAGTTACGGAATTGATTTTGAGGAACAGGCGATCGGCAATCAATGGTACAGTTGGTCGCCAGAGGTAGAAAGTTTTGCGACGGCGATCGCCCCTGCGCGCACTTTTGGACTGGCTCGCCAAGTTGAACAATTGCGACAAGCAGGTTCGATCAAAGGTGGTACTCTAGATAACGCCCTGGTTTGCGATCGATCCGGCTGGCTCAACCCGCCCTTAAGATTTGCCAACGAACCGGTGCGCCATAAAATCTTAGACTTAGCAGGCGACCTCAGTCTGCTGGGAACTTGGCCAAAAGCTCACTACTTGGCTTACAAAGCCAGTCACAACCTGCACGTCCAACTTGGCTTAGCCCTGAAATCCCAAGCTTTGGCCGTACTGCAGACAAGTTAGAAAAGCTGCCAGCAAAGTCCCTGTTACAATTAACAGTTACAATTGACAAACCAAGGCGCGATCCTTCGCGTTTCTACCACACTCAAAAGTCTTCAAGCAATGTCCACGCTGACTGAAGTTAACACCCCCAATACTGCTAATTCTGAATCCGTTACCGCCGAAAACGGTGAGAATTCTCCAGCGGTTAAATCAAGTTTTACTCTCGAAGAAATTCAGAAATTATTGCCTCACCGCTATCCTTTTGCACTGGTAGACAAGATTGTTGATTACGTGCCCGGAGTGCGGGCTGTTGGAATTAAAAATGTTACTTTCAACGAGCCACATTTTCAAGGGCATTTTCCGGGAAGGCCGATTATGCCTGGAGTATTAATTGTGGAAGCGATGGCTCAAGTTGGCGGTATTGTTCTGGCTCAGTTACCCGACATCGAACAAGGATTGTGGATGTTTACCGGGATTGATAAGGTCAAGTTCCGCCGTCAGGTTGTACCTGGCGATCGGTTGCTGATGACTGTAGAATTGCTGTGGGTAAAACGCCGCCGCTTCGGAAAAATTCAGGCGATTGCGGAAGTGGAGGGACAGAAAGTTTGTGAAGGAGAATTGATGTTTTCGATGGTGGATTAAATTTGGGAATTGGGAATTGGGAATTGGGAATTGGGAATTGGGAATTGGGAATTGGGAATTGGGAATTGGGAATTGGGCATTGGTAATGACTAATCAGTAGCTAATAACAGCCAACAGACAACAGCCAACAGCCAACAGACAACAGACAACAGCCAACAGCCAACAGACAACTGCCAACAGCCAACAGTCAACAGACAACTGCCAACTAACAACTGCCAACGGACAACTGACAACTAACAACTGAAAAATGCTTACTTTGATTCACCCAACTGCTGTGATTCATCCCCGCGCCGAACTGCACCCGACTGTAAAAGTGGGTGCTTATGCTGTAATTGGCGAAAGAGTGAAAATCGGGCCGGAGACTAAGATTGGCGCTCATGCAATTATTGATGGACTAACAGAAATAGGTGCTGGGAATCAAATTTTCCCCGGTGCGGCGATTGGCCTGGAACCTCAAGATTTGAAATATGAAGGTTCGCTGACTAGGGTAACAATTGGCGACAGCAATGTGATTCGGGAATACGTGACAATCAACCGCGCTACAGGAGCAGGAGAAAGCACCACAATTGGCGATCGCAATTTGTTGATGGCTTACGTTCATGTCGGTCACAATTGCGAGCTCGGAGACCAGGTAATTATCGCCAACGCCGTAGCTTTGGCCGGACACGTCAAAATCGAGTCCCAAGCCCGACTGAGCGGTGTTTTGGGGGTTCACCAGTTTGTCCGCATCGGCCGCTTGTCGATGGTGGGCGGCTTGAGCAGGATCGATCGAGATGTACCTCCTTATATGCTAGTCGAAGGAAATCCTTCGAGAGTGCGAGCAATCAACAAAATAGGCCTCGAACGCGCCGGTTTAACCCCTGAAGATTTGCTAGTTTTGAAGAAAACTTTTCGGATTTTATACCATTCTGGCTACACTCTCAATCAAGCTTTGGAACAGTTGGATTTGTTGCCGGAAAACCCCCACTTGCAGCACCTGCAAAGATTTGTGCAGCAGTCTGTTAGCAAAGGGCGGCGCGGTTTGATTCCTGGGAAAAAATGAATCAGGTAGAATAAATTTAATGAATTGAGCAATTGTTGCCCTATGAGTTTATCTACTTTAGCCAAATCTATATCTCCCGATGCAGGAAAAGATGGCTGCATGACTTTCAACGGCGTTAGCTGGGAGCAGTTTGAAGCGATAGAAGCAGCTTTTGAAGATATTGGGGGTGTAAAATTTTTCTATCTCGATCGCATTCTGCAAATTATGACTGTCTCGCCCGAACACGAAATAATTAAAAAAACTCTCTGTATACTGCTAGAGGCGTATATGAGAGCAAATGGGATTCGATTTTATGGTAAGGGCGGGCCGACTCTGGGTAACAGAGAATTAGGCGGTAGAAAAGAGCCGGATGATTCCTATGACATAGGAACCCCAAAAACCTTCCCAGATATTGCTATTGAAGTCGTAATTACCAGCGGGGGGATAAATAGTCTAGAATTATACAAAAGGTTGGGCGTTCGGGAAGTCTGGTTTTGGCAAAATAGTCAGTTATCTCTCTATTGCTTAACAGGTGAAAATTATGAGCAGATTGCCAGGAGTACATTCCTTCCCGCTCTCGACTTAGAATTACTGCTGCGCTGTGCTAATATGCCGGATCAATATGATGCTGTGACTGAGTTATTAGCAAACATCTCACTTGTTTGAATTAAAAAAAAATATGAAAATTTTCATCAGCACTGGTGAGGTTTCTGGCGATTTGCAAGGAGCTTTGTTAGTTGCGGCCTTAAAACGTCACGCTGTCGCCGCTGGTTTGAATTTAGAAATAACAGCTTTGGGCGGGCGGCGCATGGGGGAAGCTGGCGCTACTATTTTAGGCGATACTGCGGACATTGGTTCTATGGGTATTGTAGAATCTGTGCCTTATATTTGGCCGACGATTAAAGTTCAGCAAAAAGCTAAACAATATCTAAAAAACTTTCCTCAGGATGCGGTTGTATTGATTGATTATTTGACTCCAAATCTCGGTATTGGTAGCTACATTCGCCGCTGTTTGCCGGATTTGCCTGTGGTTTGGTACATCGCACCTCAAGAATGGGTTTGGTCGATTTCTCCTCGCAATACGGATCTGATTGTGAATATTGCCGATCGCATTTTGGCGATTTTCCCCGAGGAAGCTAGTTATTATCGGAAAAAAGGCGCTGAAGTGAGTTGGGTTGGTCATCCTTTGGTGGATAGAATGCAATCTGCCCCCTGCCGGGAAGCTGCCCGCAAAACTTTGGGAATTGCGCCGGAACAGGTGTCGGTGGCCCTAATTCCGGCTTCTAGAAAGCAAGAACTCAAGTACCTGATGCCGGTTATATTTGAGGCTGCTCGAATTATTCAAGCTAAATTGCCGGAAGTCCATTTCTGGATTCCGCTTGCTAACCAAGCTTTTGGGAGCAAAATCGAAGGGGCGATCGAGAAATACGGTTTGCGAGCTACTTTGTTGGAAAATCAAACTTTGGAAATTTTGGCTGCTGCGGATCTGGCGATCGCCAAATCTGGTACTGTTAATTTGGAATTAGCTTTGCTGGACGTTCCGCAAGTTGTCGCCTACCGCGTCAGTCCGATTACAGCGATGATTGCTCGCCACGTACTGAAATTTTCGATTCCTTTTATGTCTCCGCCCAATTTGGTGGAAATGAAGCCGATCGTCCCGGAGTTGCTGCAAGACGATGCTACTGCGGAAAACATCGTTAACCGCGCACTGGAATTGCTGCAAAATGCCGATCGGCGCGAGCAAACAAAAGCGGGTTATCGCCAAATGCGCGAAAGTCTCGGAGATGTGGGGGTGTGCGATCGCGCCGCTGCCGAAATAATGAAAAATGTTAAATTAAATACAGCAAATTAAAGCAATTTTAGTATTTAAATGTTATGTCGAGCAATCGGAAAAAGCGACCGATCGCTGTTGATTTATTTGCAGGCGCAGGCGGCATGACTCTCGGCTTTGAACAAGCAGGTTTTGATGTACTTGCTTCAGTCGAAATTGACCCAATTCACTGCGCGACACACGAGTTTAATTTCCCGATGTGTTCTATTTTGTGCAAAGATGTCGCAGAACTCACAGGAGCGGAAATTAGGAAAAAATCTGCGATCGGCAGGCGCGAGATAGACGTAGTAATCAGCGGTTCGCCCTGTCAAGGATTCTCGCTGATGGGCAAGCGCGATGTGGACGACCCGCGAAATTCTCTGATTTTTCACTTTCATCGCTTAGTTTTAGAGTTAAAACCCAAGTTTTTTGTCATGGAAAATGTGCCGGGAATTGTAGCCGGCAAACACAAAGAACTCCTGAATATTTTAATTAGCTCTTTTCTGGACTCAGGCTATCAAGTAGAAGAAAACTATCAAGTTCTGAATGCCGCTCACTACGGAGTTCCCCAAGCTCGTAAACGATTGTTTCTGATTGGGTGCAAAAAAGACTGCGATCTGCCAAAATACCCTCAGCAACTTACTTTTTTACCGAAAAAGAAGCTTCCTAAACGCTCTCAAAAAGTTAACTTACCTGCGGTGCCGACTGTTTGGGATGCAATTGGAGATTTGCCGGAAGTGGAAAAATACAGCGAGTTGCTGCACCGAGATTGGGTAGTCGCCGAGTACGGAGATTGCAGCACTTATGCGAGTGTGTTGCGCTCAATTGATGATTTGGATGATGATTATTCTTACACTCGCAAGTACGATCGACAAATCCTCTCTTCTAGTCGGCGCACAAAACATTCTCCCGAATGTATAGAAAGATTTGCAGCCGCCGCCTACGGTCAGAAAGAGCCGATCAGCCGTTTTTACAAGCTGCACCCCGACGGAGTTTGCAACACTCTCAGGGCTGGAACCGACAGGGGGATGGGCGCTTATACTTCGCCGAGACCAATTCATCCGATCGCCCCTCGGTGCATTACAGTCAGAGAAGCAGCGCGACTACATTCCTATCCTGACTGGTTTAGATTTCACGTCACCAAATGGCACGGTTTCCGCCAAGTCGGCAATTCTGTACCGCCGCTGTTGGCGAAAGCTGTAGCAGCGCAGATTATTAACGCTTTGGGCGTGAAACCAATAAAGCCGAGTTTCCAGCTTCCCAGTGGAGATGATTCATTGCTGAAACTAAATTGGTCGGAAGCCCAACAATATTATCAGGAGATTGAGTTGAAAACCCCGTCCTTTTAGGACAGCTTTTTTTGCATTGTTAAGTAAAATAACAAATCCATCTTCACAAATGAATATGGTAGAGTGGATCAATCAGACAAGATGTAAAAACCTACCTCCGGACTGGGGGAAAGTCTACGCCCAAAACATTTTTGAGGAGATATGACTACGCAGCTACGCTGCAAACGTAGTCAGCCTGGGAACCCACCGCGCAAAATTGGATATTAAGACACAAATGTCTTAAGAATCCCCGTGCCCGATTGGCCCGGAAGTGTCAAAGAGCTATCTTTGTAAAAAGTGTATTTTCAGGAGACTCAACTACTATGGGTTGGTTTAAAAGACTGTTCGGACTCGAAAAGCCTGCACCCCAGGCTGAACCGATGGCACAAGTAGTACAGCAAGCAGCCCAATCGCAATCGATCGCTCCTGCTAAAGTCGGCCCGGACGGCAATTTTGACGAAAGCGGCTTGGCGAAGCGGGTAGCTTTGGCATTTGACGGCGATTCAGAAGTTGCTGATATCGAGACTGTTTATGTGGCTCAGCTCAGCAGCACAGTTGTCCTCAAAGGTCAAGTTCCCAGTCAGGCAATTCTCGACAAGTTAGTGGCGATCGCCTCTTCCGAAGAGGGCGCGACAAATGTCCAAACCGATCAAGTGACAATCGGGTAGTAGTTATTCGCAACCGCAGCAGTTTCACTCCAGGCGAGCGAAAAAACTAAAAACCAGGAAAAAACCCGCAGCTGCGGGTTTTTTCCTGCTCTTTGCGCCTCTAAATATTAATTTTTGTGAACTTCGCATCTTAATTAAAAAACAGTATAATTAAATACAGAAACTAAAAATATTTTAGGTACATAAATCACACCTGACCTGACTGCTCTTTTTATCTCAATATAAGGATCGAAAAATATGCAACTCACTTTTCCCGGCGCAAACTACGAATACGACATTCCGACAGTCGATACCATCCAAGGCCAACTCGCGGGCAAATATCAAGGTAAAGACTGGAACTATCAGTATCCCAGACACATTCGGGTCCCCAACAAATACGGGGGCCCAAACTCTACCACAAAGCAAAATTTTCAAGCCCAGCAGGATGTCGCAGCAGCTAGCAGCGCAGCGGCGGTTCCATCTTCCCCAACAGTTAAGGAAATAGCCCAAGTCCACCGGGCACATATTTGCAGTATTCTCGATCGCCGACAGCAAATAGCCAAAGCCAAAGGCGACGAAAGACTGCTGCGCTTGCTAGAAATTGAGTCGAAGCAAATGGCTTGTTAGCAAATAGCCTCACAAAACAAAGCATTTGTCAACAGGAGGAAATCGAAAACGACTTGATTTCCCCCATCTTCTCATACAGAACTTTTCAGGTAAGTCAACTACAAATAATATCGTGGACGGTTGCATCGGAATAATAAAATCGAGTCAACAGTCAACAGTCAGTAGGGGCGGTGCCAAGAGTGCGGGCCCTCTTAACTTAACAGTCAACAGTCAACAGTCAACAGTCAACAGTCAACAATCACCTGACGGTACAACCAGAATTGATATAAACCAATTTCTGTCACCCCTTAACGCAAACCACTTGCTTGAGAGTCGCCACAACTTCCACCAAATCCGACTGCTGACTCATCACCTCCTCAATCGACTTATAAGCCCCCGGAATTTCATCTAAAAATTGCTCATCTTTGCGACACTCAACCCCGTCAGTCTGCCGCACAAAATCATCAAGAGTAAACACATTCTTCGCTTGAGTTCGAGACATCAACCGCCCCGCACCGTGAGAGCAAGAACAGTAACTTTCCACATTACCTTTCCCCTTCACAATAAAAGACTTCGCCCCCATCGAACCCGGAACAATCCCGTAATCCTGTACATTTGCGCGTACAGCACCCTTGCGAGTCACATACACATCTTCGCCAAAATGCACCTCTTTTTCCGCGTAATTATGGTGGCAATTTACCTTTAACAATGGCTTAGTAGGTTTGCCGCCCGCAGCGTGCTTTTCCACAATATGCTTAAACCGATTCATCATCACATCACGATTAAAACGAGCGTAATTTTGCGCCCACTGCAAATCGTGCCAATAAGCAGCAAACTCCGGCGTACCTGTTACAAAATAAGCTAAATCTTGGTCTGGAAGACTAATTTCTGCCAGTTTAGCTAAATTTTTAGCAGTCTCGATATGCTGCTGTGCGAGCAAATTGCCAATGCCGCGAGAACCAGAGTGCAGCATCAGCCAAACAAAGTCTTCTGTATCAACACAAACCTCAATAAAATGATTGCCGCCACCGAGGGAACCCATTTGTTTAAGGGCTTTACTTTCTTGGCGCTGCACGCCTTGATGAAGTTCTTTAAACTCGCGCCATTCTTGCCAGTTAGTGACAGTTCTTTCCACTTCCTTGTTTTCAGCAAATCCGACGGGAATTGCTGCTTCGATATCGAGGCGAATTTGTTTGAGTTTGCCTTCTAATTTGTTGGCGGTGAAAGGCATTTTAATAGCCGCCATCCCGCAGCCAATATCAACGCCCACAGCCGCTGGAATAATCGCTTCTTTTGTGGCAATTACTGAACCGACTAAAGCACCTTTTCCTAAATGTACGTCGGGCATTAGTGCGACGTGTTTGAATACAAATGGCAAAGATGCTACATTTTTTGCCATATTGGTTTCTTTGGCACCAAGGGCGTGATTAGCCCAAGATAGCACGGGTTTTGGGGTTGATATTTCTAATTTTTCGTAGGGCATTTTGGTTGAGGTTTCTTTTGCCAGTTATTGTATACTACGCATTGTAGTATAAAGAATTTATGATGTCAAACGCACCTGACCGACTAATTCTCGTAGGGTGCGTCAGTCGGGGATTTTTTTGGGGGAGTCAAAGAATATTGACTGATACTAAATCCGGGTTTGAGACCCCCTTTATTTTTTAGTCGGCCTTCTGCCGACATCGTTTGTGTAGACGCGGTTTCAACCGCCGGATCATCTTTTACAAATTCGCATTCTTTCGCCCCGCCTTCTGCACGGGAATAGCAACCGCCTGCGGTTTCTTCTTCCCTGCAAACATCCCGAAGAAATCGTGCAGCAAAATGTAAAAACACGGAATGATAAACAGCGTCAGCAGCGTCGCCAGCGACAAACCGGAAAACACCACAACCCCCAAAGGTTGCAGAAATTCCGAACCTTCTCCAATTCCCAAAGCCAGGGGAAACAAACCCAAAACTGTGGTGATAGTTGTCATCAAAATTGGACGCAAACGTTGAGGTGCAGCCCTGAGAATTGCTGTGGCGCGATCGACCTTTTCATCTTCCCGAATTTGGTTCGCCAATTCCACCATAATAATCGCATTATTTACCACAATTCCCACCAGCAAAATCGCCCCCACAATCACCGTCGCGCCGATCGCAGTTTTAGTCGCGTACAGCCCCAAAATCCCCCCAGCCAAAGCCAGCGGCACCGTCAGCACAATCACCAGCGGATCGACAAGCGAATTGTACTGCACCGCCATCACCACAAATACCAAAAACGCCGCCAAAGAGCCCAAAATCTTCAGCGAAGTTTGCAACTCCCGGTTAGTTTCCGCCGCCGCACTCGGAATCACCCGCACTCCCGGCGGCAATTTGATGTCCGCCAAAACAGCATCCACTTGTTTCAAAGCATCGCCCAAACTCGCACCCTTGTTAAGATTTCCCGCAATCAAAAAAACTTGGCGCTGGTTGAGTCTTTGAATTTCTCCCGGTGCTTTTCCTACTTGAATATTCGCCACATCTCCCAACCGGATCTGAGCGTTATTTCTAGCCGTTAAAGGGATAAATTTTAGTTCCGAAATCGACTTGATAGAAGCGCGATCGAACTGTACCCGCACATCTACCAAACGGTTTCCCCGCTGCAACTGCGTAGGAACAGCACCTTGAATTGCTGTCTGAATTGTCTCACCAATTTGCCTCGCACTCAACCCGTAGATTTCGGCTTGTTCCCAATTAGGACGAATCTGCACTTCCGCTTGTGGCGGATCAGTATCCGGGCGAAAGCGGACTAACTTTACCTTGTCCTCCAAACTTTCCAAAATGTCGCGCCCTGCTTGCAGCAATAACTGCTCGTTTTCGCCCTGAAGCAGAACATCAACTTCCGCACCCCGCACCGGAGAATTAGTCAAAACTAAACCCCGCACATTTTCAGGAATCAGCCGCAACCGAGTTCTTTTAGGGATCTTAACTTTTTTCAATTTTTGATTAACTTTTTCGACAAAATCTAAGGTATTGGTTCCCGATTTTAGTGTGATATTACTGCCGCCGCGCAGCAAATTCTCGATCGTATTATTGCCGAACAACAGCCCGCCCACCGTAGTCAAAGTGTATTCAGTTTCCGGCTGACCGAGCATGATTTTATCAACTTCTGCCATCACTCTTTGATTCGTTTCCAAATTAGTACCTGCGGGAAACAAAGCAAACAATCTCGCTTGACCGGTACTAATTTGAGGTAAAATTTCCTGGGGAATTTGACCGGCCATCTGCCAACTGCCGCCGCCCAATAAAACGATCGCCAGTACAACTACAATTAACCGCCACCGCACTATTCCCGACAAAAATTTACCGTAGCCGGCGGTAGCATCGGTAAAAGCTCGGTTGAATGCCCGCAGCGGCCAAAAGTTGCTCAAACCGCTAGATACCGGCAATACTAGCAACCGAGAAGCCATCATCGGCACAACAGTCAATCCGACAATCAAAGAGGCGGCGACGGAAAAACTGATCGTGAGAATTAGTTCATTAAACAGCAAAGAAACTAAGCCGCCGATCAGCAAAAATGGCAGTACGGCAACTAAGTTAGTGATGGTGGAGGCAAACAAAGCTGATTCTAATTCTTGACTGCTGTTTTCTGCTTGCTGTATCAACTGCTTGTTAGTTAATTTCCGATTTTTATTGCTAGTTCCTTCAACAATATTTTCCAGCATAACGATCGAGTTATCGACCACAATGCCCACCCCCAAAGCCAAACCGCCCAAACTAAAGACATTCAGAGACAGGTGAAAAAGTCCCATCAGGATAATCGCCATTAAAGTTGCGAGGGGAATTGCCAAGACAATAATAAAAGTCTGGCGCAGGGAAGCGAGGAACAGCAAAACTGATGCGCCAGCTAAAACAGCTCCAGTTAAACCAGAAAACGCGACGTTGCTGATAGAATTTCGGATAAATTTAGACTCATCTGAGGTAGTGACGATTGTAGTGCTTTCGGTGATTAGTCCTGATTCTTTTAATTCTTCTAGTTTCTTTTTGATGCCATCTACAACTGTTATCGTGTTTGCGTCCGGCTGTTTTTGAATGCTAATTTTGACAGCGGGTTTTTGATTGAGAAATACTTTAACTCGTTCTTCTTCTGTGCCGTCAATTACTGTAGCAAAATCCCGCAAAAAAACTCGTTTTGGCGGATTAGCACCCAATGCTTGGAAGGAAAGTTCTTGAATTTCTTTCGCACTCCGAAATCGTCCGACGGTACGGGTTAAAGGTTCCGCCGATTCTTGTCGCAGCCGCCCGCCGGAAGTATCGAGATTGCGGGCTTCGAGGGCATTTAAAACATCGGAAATACTAACGCCTAAAGATTGCAAGCGATTTAAATCAATATTTATTTGAATTTCTTCTTGTACGCCGCCGGCAACGTCAACTGCTGCTACTCCCGGAATTACGTTTAATTCTCGAGATAATTCTTCGTCGGCAAATACGCGCAAATCAACTCCTTGCAGGGAGTTGGAAGTGAGGGCAAATTCGTAAACAGGCTGTTGGGAGGGGTCAGATTTGAACAGCCTGGGGGTTTCAACTGTGTCGGGAAGTCGGTTGCGGATGCGGTTGACGGCGGCGGTGGCATCGTTGAGGGCTTGGTCGATGTTGCCCCCTGGTTTGAAGAATAAATCGACGCTGACTTGTCCTTCGCGGGTACGGGAGAAAATTTGGATGACACCTTCGGTGGCGGAAAGTCCTTGTTCGAGGGGGCGGGTTACTTCGTCAACGGCGACTTCTGGGGAGATTCCGGGGGCGTCTAGGCGCACGCCGATGCGGGGATAGGTGATGG
>NZ_JADEWV010000182.1 GCF_015207455.1 Microcoleus sp. LEGE 07076 | reverse complement strand
GTGCTTTTTTGCTGTATCTCAGCAGCAGATGGTTTAGCAATTTTTCCTTGCGGTAGTGTGTTCAGCGCGATCGGCGTTCAAAAAAGTATTAGATAATTCATCCTGAGAAGACGTGCTATAATCATCCTAGATTGAACTATTACTTTGAAGTGGTTGAGTTGCTTCATGACCACAATTAAATTAATAGAGGATCGATACATCCAAGTGGGTTCTATCAAAACTCGTTATTGGAGTGCGGGTGATCGAGGAGATCCTGTGGTTCTGCTTCATGGTGGCGGCAGTTCCATTGAAGTTTGGATTAATAACATGCAAGCGCTAGCCCAACACCATCGCGTGTTTGCCTTTGATATGGTCGGAACCGGTTTGTCAGACAAGCCCATCGTACCTTACTCACTTGATTACCAACTTCAGTTTCTGAATGAGTTTCTCGATACATTCGACATTCCACAAATCAGTTTAATTGGGAACTCAATGGGCGGCAGTATTGCCCTCAAATTTGCGATTCACTCGCCAGAGCGAGTTCGGAAACTGGGATTGGTTTCTAGCTTTGGCTTGGGACGAGAAATCGACTTTTCTGATCGCTTGTTAGCTTCCTTCCCGGCAATCGCGAAACTGATGCCCGTGAATCGGAGTGTTGTCAGATGGGTATTGAACAGCTGTGTTTACAATCTGAACTCAGTTCCAGAGGAATGGATCGAACTCAATTTTCAGCGGTTTAATCTCCCCGGCCAGCGGAAAGCTTTAATCTCTCTCTTGACAACTAATTTGAATTGGGGGGGGCTGCGCCCTGAAGTTTTTATGCCAATTGTTCAGCAACTTGATCGCATCAAAGCCCCCACCCTGGTAATTTGGGGAAAACAGGACGCGATTATTCCCGTTGCCCATGCTTACGTTGCCGCCCAAAAAATTCCTAATTCCTCTTTGCATATTTTTGAGCAGTGTGGGCATTGGGCGCAAGTCGAACATCCAGAAGCTTTCAATAGTCTCGTTTTAGAGTTCCTCATGTAAGGGGTGTAATAATCGACATTCCGCACGAAGAAGGGTAATTAATGGAGTAAGCTGATAAAGCAGATTTCAGGGAAGAAGGCTAATGGATATCCAGAACCTAGATCGCCAGCGCCAACAACTGAGCCAGGACTTACGCAAAAAATAGTTGGTAACACTATTAGTAGCGGTAAAATTTATAATTTTTACACTACAAATAGAGCTTATGCGTAAGTCCTATGAGCTTAACTTCAGGCACGGCTCCCCTATCGGGGAATAGTCAGCAGAAGTATTCTAACGACTCAAAATGTACCAACCACTGCACCTCAAATACCGACCCAAAAGCCTCCAAGAATTAGTGGGTCAAGACACAATCAAAACAACCTTGACCAATGCCATCACCTCCGACAAAATTGCTCAAGCTTACCTATTCACTGGCCCCAGAGGAACAGGCAAAACCTCAACCGCTCGCATCCTTGCTAAATCACTCAATTGTTTGAATAGCAAAAAGCCAACCACCACTCCTTGCGGAGAATGTTCAAGCTGCAAAACCATTGACTCCTGTTCAAGCTTAGACGTAACTGAAATCGATGCTGCCTCTCACAATGGCGTGGATGATGCCAGAGAATTAATACAACACAGCAACTTTGCGCCAGCGATGAGCCCTTACCGCATCTGGATTTTAGACGAGTGTCACCAACTCAGTACCAGCGCTCAAAATGCTCTCCTCAAATGCCTTGAAGAACCTCCGGCTCATGTGGTGTTTATTCTCTGTACGACTGAAGCACATAAAGTCCTGCCGACAATTATCTCCCGCTGCCAAACTTTTAACTTCCGAGCCTTGTCAGTTGATGCTATTGTCGGACAATTGCACAAAATTAGCTCCGCTGAATCTATTGAGATCGCAAGTGAGGCCATGCGGGCGATCGCTCGTACCTGTGACGGAGGGTTAAGAGATGCCCTGCAATTACTTTCTCAGCTTTCACTGCTAAACTCAGAGATTACCCTAACTCAAGTTGCCGAAGTATCTGGCAGCATCAGCGAGCAAGACTCGATCGCCCTTCTCAAAGCCATTCATTCTGGCGATACCTTAAGCGTACTGCAATCTTCGAGAACGCTGATTGACAGCGGCAAAACCCCCAAACTGATTCTCAGCAGCTTGCTAGCAGCAATGAGAGATTTGCTCATTGTCAAATCAACGCGCCACTGCCAGAATTTAATTGCAGGGCCAGTAGGCTATTCACAACTGCGCTCGCTCGCTCTTCATCTCGATTTTGAAACAATTGATGCGGCTTGTACACAATTGCAAAAATCAGAATTTCAATTGAGAACTAGCACCAATGCTGCTACCTGGTTAGAAGTCTGTCTGCTGAACTTGATGCTGTCAAGCAAACCCGCTGCCCCCGAAACGCGGTTGCCGGCAACTTCCCAATCTAATCAGCCTGACAAATTTGATAAAACCCCTCAAAAAATAGAGGCAGATTCTCCTGACTTTGAGACAACTTGGGCGCAAGTAGTAGCAGCAGCGAAACCAGGCAATCGTAGCCTCTTAAACCGCGCTCAAATTGCCGAACTTTCGGCTGATTCATGTGTGTTAGCAGTAGAAAGAAAATACGCAAACAAGTTTCAGAGTCACCTTAAATCCGTGCAGCGGATCGTTACTAAAGCTTTAGGCCGCTCTGTTACTGTAACTGTCAAACAACAGGAGGAGTTAGCAGCATGATTAGCATCCTAATTGGGAATGATACTTACGCAATTGAACGAGAAGTTGAAAATTTTAAGACTCAAACTCATCCTCTATGGCGAGATTTCAACATCCACCGCTTCGATGCTTCTTCCCTGGATGCAGCCCTCTCTGCTGCTGCTTCAGTTCCTTTCGGCGGAGGAAGCAAACTTATTGTCGTTGAAAATTGCGATTTCAAGCAATTTGGAGAAACGGGGCTAGAATTGCTGCAAATCTTGCCCCAATTACCCGCCACAACGCACTTAGTCTTCACTGCTGCTGTTGTTGACAAGCGACTCAAGGTAGTCAAGTATTTGTTGCAGTTTGGTAAACTTAAGGAGTTTACTCTCATTCCTCCTTGGCGTACTGATTTGATTGAAAGTGCGATCGCTGCTACTGCTAAACAGATGAATCTCTCAATTGCCAGAGATGCTGTTAGCTATCTAGCGGTAGCGATTGGTAACGATTCTGCTAGAAGAGTCAGTGAACTAGAGAAATTAGCCATTTATGCCGCAGGCGATCGCATTACGAAAGAAGCTGCTAAAATCCTCGTTCCAGCTACCACAGCCAACTGTTTTCAACTGGCAGAAGCTCTTTTAAAAGGTCAAGCAGTGGCGGCAATTAAGGTGCTTGATGAATTGCTCTCTAGGGCAGAGTTTCCTTTAGCAATTATTGCCACTCTCCAAACTCAGTTTAAAACTTGGTTGTGGGTAAAAGCTACTCTCAATTCCGGTCAACAACGTTCTGATAGCGAAATTGCCAGTATGTGCGGAATTAGTAACCCGAAACGGCTGTATTTCCTCAAGCAGGAGATTAAGGAAGTATCTGCGAACTCCTTAAGTCGATCGCTCTCCATTTTGTTTGATTTAGAAATCGCTCTCAAAACAAGAGATAAGCCTGATTCAATGTTGCCTGCTTTCCTAAGAATCACTCAACTCACTCACCTTAACTAACAGGAAAGCGCTGCCGAGTTAATTCGGCAGCCTTTCATTAACCGCTTCGATCGGTATTTTAGCGAGAATTAATCGCGCGCTAACCACCAAATTAATGCTCCAACAGCGACTACTGGTGCTGCAATTGCAATGGCGGGTGCGATCGCAACTGATGTTACTGTTCCTGCCGCTGTGGTCGCAGTGGCAATACCAACGCCACCAGTGGTAGTAGCAATCCCAGTGGCAGTTGCTCCGCTGAGGCCGACTAATTTACCGATAACTAATGCACCACCTGCGGCAGTAGTGGCTAAACCATTATTGTTCATAATTGAAGGACTCCTTTTGAGTTTCATTTTTGTCAGGACTGTAGATGCGTTGGAAATCAATAAGGCTGAGTAGAAAAATTTTTCCCTACCTGGTTTTCCGTGATTGATTCCATATTAATTTCCTGATTCTAGGTTTGTAAACTTAAATTCAAGCTTGAATTTAATGCTTCAAGATGTAGTTAGTTTATAGCTTTCTACAAACCCCATTTTTGAGATTCCTGGCTATCAACATCTGTTGAGAGCCAGGAATTGAATTATTAGGCAAATAGGTGGAGGACTATCCCAGCAATTGACCTTTCTGCTAACTTACTTTGCTCACTTTTGAGATACTAGATTTTCTGCCGTTTTTGGGGTTATCTACTGTCCGCCAGTCATCGCAGTCATTGAAATCGATTAGAACTTCTTGACCTACAGCTACCTCAAGACTGTCAGGATACCACACAATGTAACGATTATTACTCTTTGCTTGAACAAGCATTTTATAGTTAGGATATTCAAGCCCAAAAGTTTGCAAAACCTGAAACGATTCGGTTCTCATTCGATTCTCCTTTTCTGAACTATCATCACTTAACAACAACGTCACATTCAGATTGCTGATAAATAGGCGTGCTGGCGTACCAATTTTTCAATTTCTCTCCTTGTTGTGGGAACCCTTTTTCTATCGTCCGAATAGCTGGATAAGCTATAGTCATGCCGAGCGCAACAAAGAAATACCACTTAAAGAAGACTAGCGGTTCTAAGAAATGCTCTATGCGAGTTTCTGGACGACGATAGCTAAGAAAGCTTTTGTAATAGTCAAATGAAACTGACCAAAGTGTATTCTTTGGATCGGTCATCAAGTTGATTCTTGCTTTTGTTGTGCCACCAGTTCCATTACCATTGCAACCATCAAATGGATTTTCTACACGCAGTCCAGTTGCTCGATAGGTCGATATAAGCGAATGTGAACTAAAGTCAGAAGATATCCTTCTGCTGAATTTCTAATTGCTTGTAAAAGTCCAACCTCAGCAACTTTATTAGAGAATCTGGTGGGAGATTGAAGCAAATCATTCATGCCAGAATCGAGAGTAACCATCTTGTTTCTTGCCTTTTTCGATGTAACTGAACCCATATTAAATTCATCTCTTCTGGTTTGACTAGCTTGAATTCAAGCTTGAATTTTTGACGTTCAAGTATTTTGCACTGAGTATGATTGACAGGCAGGGAAAATAAGTTATAATTTTCTCAACTCTATATTCCAGTAATTCTGTATGTGTGGACAAAGCTTTGAAGAGCAATTTATACAGCTTTATGAGTCTAAAGGATTCCAATCTTGCTACGAAATATCTCAGTTATCTAAGGGAGAGTTAAAAGAAGACTATCTGAGTCATCTGGTCAACGATCCTATTTGGAGGCCAGGACAAAATAAGTTAGAGAAGTTGGCAGAAGTTTTTGCTCAAAAAACTTATTTAAAAAAGTATCGCCTTCCCATTAACGAGGAAAAAATGAAAAGAGTATGTGAGGATGAACTAAGAGAGCTTCAGAATTTTTTTGAGAAAGCTCGTAAAGAAATAAAGCAGGATATACCAGACTCACCTGTAAATTCTAAAAAGATCACCTGGCAAATTACGTTGGAAATGCAAAGCAACGATCCGTCTGTGATATACCGTATTTTGGGAAAGTTAGAAAAACTGGGGAAAGGAATAATATCGGTAAAAGAAATCAAGCAAGGCAGTATCATTCTGATTTTAGAAAGTTCTCCAGAAGTATTTGAGCGAATTCAGTCTTTGTATCAAGCGGGGCAACTAAGCGAATTGCTCAATGTTCCCATCTTAGATTTACAGGTGCTTCCAAACGAAGAACGGGTGAATTTAAGTCAGTGGTTTGAGAATGTTTTTACAGCGGGTTGGCAGAGTGTAGAAGAGTTGCTGACACCGCAACAATTAAGTCCGACAGTGTGGAGCGATCGCGTCAAACAAGCTAAACTATTTAACCTAAGAGCAGACTTAATTAGTCATGCTGTTAACCTAGTCATTAACCTGACAAGAGCAAGCGAAGATAGAATATCTATTTGGCTGCAAGTCTATCCAAGTGGAGAAGATTATTTACCACTCAATCTCAAACTACTGGTGTTAGCCGAGGGCAAAGTTTTCAAGGAAGTGACTGCCCGAAGTGCCGATGTTTTGATTCAATGTCAGTTTGATGCCGATCCGGGCGACGAATTTACTGTTAAACTAGCTTTGGGAGAAGTGAGCGTCACGGAAATATTTGTGCTTTAATCTAATTAATGTGTTTTCGGGTAGGTGTCTCGCCTGCCTAGCGCGATCGATCTAACACTATCAATTAACTGAGGGGAAACATGGGTAAGTTAATCCGCTTAGACATCCAAGGTGACTTCGATTCGGGTTTTTCTGTTACCGCACAGATTCTCGAAGACTCCGCACCCTTTCCCCTCATCGCCGGAGACGCGGGGAAATTACCTAGAAATCTAGATATAGATATTAAAGAAGCGTATCGCAATTGGCAAACACACTACAGAAGCATAGTAGCACCTATTCCTAAATTTCCCTTGACTGACCGTCCTAGTTTTACAAATGTTTCTGGCAATATTCAAGAAAATGATTTTGAGCCTTTCCGAAGAGAGACTCAAGATTTGATAATGGACTTCAATAATTGGTTAAAAAATCAAGATTTTCAACCAATTGAGTTGTTGTTACGGACTCACTTAGAACCGGGAGAGAAAAATCGCATACTGCTGCTAACCAATAACCCTTGGTTGCGAAAACTCCCTTGGCATGAATGGGATTTACTCAGGGATTTTCCTCAAACAGAAGTGGGATTTAGTTCGCCAAATTTTCAGCAATTAAAACAAATTTCAGTCTCTCAAGACAAAGTAAAAATTCTGGCTATTTTGGGTTATCAAGCAGATATAGTATCTCAAGGACAGCCCATTCAAAACTTAGGGAATCATGTAGAAGTTACTTGGCTCAAACAACCCAAACGAGAAGAGTTAGATGAACCGCTGTGGAAACAACAATGGGATATACTTTTTTTTGTGGGACATGGGGAAAGTCAAGATGACTGGAAAACAGGAACTATCTGGATTAATGAAAATGATAAGATAACTATAGGCGAATTAAGAAATCACTTTAAGAAAGCAATTGATAATGGATTGAAACTTGCCATTTTAAACTGCTGCGATGGACTCGGTTTAGCACACTCCTTAGCTGAGGGAGAAGATTTATATTTGCCGCAAATAATCGCGATGCGGGAGGAATTGCCTGTTGCGATCGCACCTCGGTTTTTGCAAGATTTTATGGAGGAATTTACTCAGGACAATTCCTTGTATGCTTCGGTGAGGGAAGCGCGGCGGCGGCTACAAATTTTAGAGAAAGAGTTTCCCTGTGCAAGCCATTTACCTGTAATTTGTCAAAATCCCGCCGTTAAACCTTTGCGTTGGCACGATTTAGTAATTCCCCCCAATCCTTATCAGGGTTTGTCGGCTTTTCAGGAAAAAGATGCAGCCTTATTTTTTGGGCGAGAAACTTTTACCAATCAGCTTGTCAAAGTTGTGGAAACCAAAAAACTGGTAGCTGTTATTGGTGCTTCTGGAATTGGGAAATCTTCGGTAGTATTGGCAGGTTTAATTCCCAGTTTGCGCCAGCAAGGGAATTGGTTGATTGCTAACTTGCGCCCAGAATCTACTCCTTTTGAGAATTTGGCGAAAGCGCTACTGTCACCTATGGCGCAATTAGAAACGGGTGAAAGTGAGGGAATTGCTGAGATTAATGCCGATGAAATTAACCAACTAGCGATAGATTTGCAAGAAGGGAATCGCACTTTATCTGATGTGGTAAGAAGCATCGGTAGCAGTCGGCGTTTTCTGTTAGTAATTGACCAGTTTGAGGAAATTTATACTTACCAAAATCAGAATAATCAGCAATTTTTAGATTGTTTGTTGGATGCGGTACAAAATTTTTCTGCCTTCAGGTTGGTGATTACTCTGCGGGCTGATTTTTTAGGGCAGGCAATAGAATATAATCCTTTTAGGGAACAGTTAGACAGATGGAAACCGGAATTTATCGGCGGGATGGTGAGAACCGAATTGCAAGCAGCAATTGAGGAACCTGCTAAGAAAAGAAATGTCTATCTGGAAGCGGGACTGACAGAACATATTCTCAATGACGTTGGTGGTGAACAAGGTAATTTGCCATTGTTGGAATTTGCGCTTACGGAACTTTGGAAACAGCAGGAAAATGGTTTGCTGACTCGTCTAAAATATGATGAAATTGGTGGTGTAGAAAAGGCTCTTTGCCGACACGCGGAAGGGGTATATGATGCGCTGAAAGAGGGGGATAAGGAACGGATAAAGCAGATTTTTATGAAGTTGGTGTCACCGGCAGAAGGGACGGAATACACGCGCCAACTGGCGACTCGCGCTGAGGTGGGGGAAGAAAATTGGGATTTGGTAACGCATTTGGCGACGGCACGTTTGGTGGTGAGTAATCGCAATGAAACGACTGAGATAGAAACGGTGGAAATTGTGCATGAGGCTTTGATTAAAGCATGGCCAGATTTGAGGAAATGGATTGAGGAAAATGATACTTTTTTGAGATGGAAAAAGCGCTTAAAGGTGGCGTTTCTGGAATGGGAAAGGAATGAGAATCAGGAGGGTTATTTGTTGCAAGGCGCACCTTTGGGAGAGGCGGAGGGTTATTTGCAACAACGGTTGGAGGATATAAATCCGGCGGAACAGAAGTTTATTAATCTAAGTTTAGAAAAGGAGAAAACACGCCAACAGCGAGAGTTGGAGCAGGAAAGAAAAGCAAGAAAAGCGGCTCAGACAAGAACTAGAGTAGCAGTAGCATCTACAGTTATTGTTAGTGCAGCAGGTATTTTTGCCTTTTGGCAGCGAAATGAGGCAATCAAGGGTCAAATCAATGCCTTGGCAGCAGAAGCTGAATCTCGTTTTTCTGCAAAGGAGCAGCTAGGAGCTTTATTGGCGAGTGTGAAAACGGCACGACAGTTAAAACAGTCTTTCGGGTTATCAGCGAATGATCGGATTCAGACTTTGGTTAAGATTCAACAGCCGATTTACAAAATTCAAGAGCGCAATCGCATTGAAGGACATAGTGACTCCGTTTATACTGTCAGTTTTAGTCCTGATGGCAAGCTAATTGCATCTGGTAGTAGGGACAACACTGTAAAACTTTGGAGTCGTGATGGTACTTTAGTCAAAACTTTTGAAGGACAGACTGGAAGCGTTTCTAGTGTCAGTTTTAGTCCTGACAGTAAGATGATTGTTTCAACAGCAGGTGTGGAGGGAATAGCAAGACTCTGGAACATCGACGGAACTTTAGTTAAAACCTTAAACGCACCCCATAATTATATTTTGGGTAAGGTAATTTTTAGTCCTGATGGTAAACTTATTGCTTCTTCCGCTAGAAGTAGCCCTAGTCAACCAGGCATTGCAATTCTTTGGAATCCAGATGGCAGTTTATTCAAAATACTTGTGACTGATAATGACGATGGTAGATTATCTGATGTTACTTGGAGTCCTGATAGTAGCATAATTATCACTGCCAGTACCAGTTTTATCAGATTTTGGAAAAAGGATGGTAGTCTTTTAAAAAGTTGGGAAATAAAAAATGCCAATTATGATGCATCTGTCATAGTAAGGTTTAGCCCGGATGGAAAAATGATTGCCTTGGCTTATGGTGATAATACTGTCAAGATTTTTGATACTGATGGGAAACTTTTGAAGATTTTAAACAAAAGTAATCCTGGCACATTCATATGGGATTTTATTACGGAGATAGAGTTTAGTCCTGATGGCAAGATGATCGCTATGGCTAGTGGAGATAAAACCGTGAAACTTTTCGATATAAAACAAGATTTCGCTCCGTTAGTAATCTTTGCGGGACATACTGGTTCAGTTTATGGGGTCAGTTTCAGTCCTGATGGTAAGACAATTGCATCAGCCAGTTCAGACGGTACCATAAGACTCTGGAAAATGGAATCACCAAATGTTTTATATGGTTACATTAGAGATCTTCGTGGCGAATTATCTCCCTTACAATTTAGCTCAGACGGAAAAACGGTAATTAATTCTAACTTCCCTGAACCTATTGATGCAAAACTATGGAATATAGATGGAACTTTAATCAAAACGTTAAAGATAAAAGATGAGCTTGGCATCCGGGGTTTCAGTCCTGATAACCAGAGACTTTTAATCGTTGATGATAAGGGTTTTAAACTGATAAATTGGTCAGAAGATATTGTACATCAATTTATTGAGGATCGTAAAGTTACGATAGCAACTTTTAGTCCAGATGGAAAATTTATTGCATCAGCCAATGAAGATAAAAACATAAAAATTTGGAGTGCAGATGGAAACTTAATTAAAACTATTATTTCCGATCAAAATAAAGTAGATAAATTATATTTTAATCGGAGGGCAAATAAAATTGCTATTATCAGTCGTAATAAGGTTAAAATTTTCACATTAGATGGTGAGTTAGTAACTCATTTTGATATAAAACTTAACGCAAGAATAGTGACTATTTCTCCAGATTTCCAATTTATTGCTACCTATGAATCTGGTACAAAAATACAACTTTGGGATTTACAGGGTAAATTAATAACAACTCTAATTCACCGAGAGCAAATTAATGATGACAATGAAGTTGCTAGTATCGCTTTTAGCCCAGATAGTAAAATAATAGCTACAGGATATAGAGATTTGAATCTTTGGGGATTAGATGGCAAGCTCATTGCAAGAATTCCTGGTTACGAGGCAACTATTGAGCAGATTAGCTTTAGCCCTAATGGTAAAACTATTGGTATTATTCAGCGTCACCCTATAGCTCGTGGTCCTCGTGAATCTTATATTCCATCTGCCAGTCTTTGGAGTCTTGACCTGGATAGTATTTTAGTAAGTGGTTGCAATTTATTGGGTGACTATCTCAAAACTAACCCTAATGTTAGTGAGAGCGATCGCACTCTTTGTAATGAGTAACGAAGAAGAAAAAATAAGCGATCGCCAAATCGATAAAATTAGGACGATCGCCCGCTGGATAGAACTGTTGCTGTCGATCGCCGATGCTAACCTGGGGCGATCGCATCTCTGGACGATCGCTCTTTTGTTGATTACTCCTGTTCAGTAAAAAGCTTTTTCATTACACAAGCAACATGACCGTATGTACTACCTTCTAAACCCTCTAAAGCATTATGTTGTATATCCTCGTACTGACCTAATTTGCTAGTCCACTTACCATTAGAAAGTTGTCTCGCAGCGTGTTTAGGTTTCCCATCTAAAACATAAATGGCTATTTTTTCAAAACCAGTTTCCAGCAAAGCACTATCGCAGACTTCGTATCCTAAAGTTTGATAAGCCATAATAAAAGCAATTAGAGATTCCTCGCGCACTATATTAGGTGGCCAGTAATCCTGACCTTTGTCATCCGGCCACCACCATTCTTCTGTATTTCCAGCAGCCCAAGCTATACAATTATAATCAGTTGTATCTGGACTGGTAATTTGATATCCCGCTGTCACTAAATTAGGATGATTTTGTTCGATCCATTCTTTAATGTTTTGCTGCCAAGCATTATTTCCTACCATTTGTAACCTTTTGCTTTCCCCCACTCCAGCCAAATCTGAGTCATCTCTTTTGTTTTACCTCGTTTTTCCAAAGGTACTGGATCTTCTCCAGTAATTTCAGACAAAGCCCAAAACCAACGCCCCGACTTTCTTTCCACTTCCCTTAATAACAGAGGAATTACTACTGGACCCATCCTAATAATTTGTTGGTAAGCAGGGTGCATAAC
>NZ_JADEWV010000462.1 GCF_015207455.1 Microcoleus sp. LEGE 07076 | reverse complement strand
GAATTGCTCTGATGGGAAGGTCAGCCGGTGCCCATTTAGCATCGCTTTATGCTTATCGTTCAACTACAGTTCCAGTTCGGGCAGTAGTGAATTACTACGGGCCAAATAACCTGCTCCGGGGATATTATGACCCACCTTTTCCCGACCCCCTAAACGTCCGAGCCATTCTGCGTGACTTTCTGGGAGGAACCCCCGACCAATTAAGAGAGCTTTACCTTGAAGCTTCTCCCATCAATTATGTTAAACCCAACCTTCCCCCTTCTCTACTGGTTTATGCAGGTCGCGACCATATAGTTGAAGCCAAGTTTGGACGCTCTCTCTACGAACAATTACGAGCGACTGGCAATCGTGCGGTAATGCTCGAAATTCCTTGGGCTGAGCACGCCTTTGATGCGGTTTTTAATGGTGTGAGCAATCAACTGGCTTTGTATTACACAGAACGCTTTTTGGCTTGGGCACTGAAATCTTCTGATTATACCACATCCGGGTCAGCTACCCCCTTTATGATGGGGAGAAAGAAACTCACTTTCTGCGATCGCAGGAGAATCTGCGCGATCGTTATTTTTCCCTCAGCAGGATTGTCAGCTTCCGGCTATCAAGGCAACAAGCCTTGACTTCCGGCTCATAAAATATGCAAAAAAGTCATAATTTCAGTTGCGAGAGTGAAAATAACGATCGCAATTATGAAGTTACCCGCCTCGAAAAATTATTAGTTATACTGTGGTGACAATTTCTGACGACGACCACAAATGATAAAACGACCTCAAAAAAGAGCTTTTGGGGGCGCTCGACTGCTTGCTTGCGAGCGATCGCCCTCAAGATCTCAAAGCGGTTCTATACTGGGCTTTTTTCTTGTTGGTGCAAAGATTCGGCTTCTTCACGAAGTTGGGCAAGCGCTTCTTCGGATAAGTTTTCAAGGATTGAATTTAGCTGCTTTTTATTACCATTTTTGGGGTGGCTGGTGGCGAGAGATTGTGTCGGCATCAAGCGAGGATTCGCGCTGTAAAAAATTTTCAAATAGCTGAAAAAATGTATCAAGCGCTTGGGATTCATCTTCTGAATAAAAAAGGATAATTCGCGCCCAAGACCGGGTAGATTGCTGGTTAAATTGGTTTTCTATCCAGTCTTGAAATTCGGCAAATTCTTGTTCCTGTTCAGTAACAGGAATTCCGAGTTGGCGACAGGCACAAGTGTAACCATCTAAAAAAGCTTGCAGACTAAAGATAGAACGCTTGCCAAGATAAAGGGCGGGTCTACTTTTGATTTTATCTAAAAGCTGATAAAAATTGTTGTCTGCTGTAATTGAGGGTGTAGCTTGAGGATTTTTCCAGGCATATTCTTTGAGGGAGGGGGGTTCTGAGGGCTTTTCTCCTTGGTTAAATTCTGCAAGTAGTTCAAAAAAGTAATTGAAGGCTTCTCT
>NZ_JADEWV010000461.1 GCF_015207455.1 Microcoleus sp. LEGE 07076 | reverse complement strand
AGCGGTGTCCAACCCCCGCCAAAGCCAATAAATCTCCCAATTCCGTCGCATCCAAAGTGATTTTGGCAACAACAGTAACATCTGCAAACCGAACCCCAGAAATTCTGTTACCTTCCCATAGCACATCGCCAGCTATTTGTCCAGAAATCCACTGCAAGTTCGGCAAACACTTAACCCAATCAGCAAAAATTTCCGCACCAATGCGGGGATCGTAAGTAAAAAAACTGACCCAGCCCCAATCCAAACCTCCCGGCTGACGCTGTTCGAGTTCCCGGAGAAACGCACCCCACAAACCAGTTTGAAAAGCTGCTAATTCATTACCATCGGGAGCACAAACGCCAGCCGAAGTCAGCATTCCTCCCAGCCAAGGGAATTCGCTAACTAAAATAGTTTTGGCACCGCGGCGGGCTGCTTGCAGTGCCGCAGCCGTGCCGCCGGTGCCGCCGCCGACTACCAAAACATCTGCTTTTAATACCGAAGACATAGGCAATACCATTTGAGATTTTAGATGGCGAAAGGCTCAGTCATAATGTAAGGTGCAACTATCAGCACCGTACAGATTTTAAGATTACCTATTTATTTCTCCTCTTCCTCTGTGTCCTCTGCGCCCTCTGCGGTTAATAAAAAAAATTAGTTATTGTGAAAATCAGAGCGCATCTCAAATCAAAAAGAATCAGAAAATGGGAACCAAAAGATTAAAATAATAAATCCCACAATTTCCCCACTATTCACTACTAACCAAGCAATTAAAAATGGAAAAAGGTTTTATTTTGTGGTTTACCGGCCTGAGCGGTTCCGGCAAGACAACTATCAGCGAAGCTCTCGAACCAGAATTGAAGCGTCGAGGCTGCAAAGTAGAAATCTTGGATGGAGATGTCGTTCGCACCAACTTATCAAAAGGTTTGGGATTTAGCCAAGAAGACCGGGATACTAATATTCGGCGGATTGGATTTGTCGCTCACCTGCTGAGCCGCAATGGAGTTGTGGCAATGACCGCAGCTATTAGCCCCTACAGAGCAATTCGCGACGAAATTAGAGCAATGGAGCCAAATTTTGTTGAGGTGTACGTCAAAGCGCCGTTAGCAGTGTGCGAAGGTCGCGATGTCAAGGGGCTGTACGCTAAGGCGAGAGCTGGAGAAATTAAGGGTTTTACCGGAATTGACGATCCCTATGAAGAACCGCTCAATCCTGAGATAATTTGTTACACAGAGCGAGAAAGTGTAGAAGAGAGTGTTAAAAAAGTTCTGAGCAAGTTAGAACAGTTGGGTTACATTTAATGTTGGCGGGGTAGGAAGAGGATAGGGGCAAAAAGCGATGGTGGTGAAAAACTATTCACAACTCAATACTGTCAAAAATTTGATTTTCCAAAGTTTAACAGTGTCTGCGATCGCGGCTGTGGGTTCGTCTCCGGCGGCGGCTCAGTTTTTGCC